>JALWDQ010000037.1:0-1869 GCA_027039625.1 Calditrichia bacterium
TTCTGCGCATTCTCGCCGGTGGCGACGTTGACGCGCATCAGGGGTTCACCGGCGCGCATCTCCTCGACGATCACCCCGTCCTGTAACAGGGCACCCAGTTCATCCTGCAGGACGTAGTACCCCTGCATCGTGGCAGGGAAGCTCTGCTGCAGCGACCCGATCCACCCCTGATCCATCGCCTCCTGCAGCGGCGTATAGGCGGGGATTTCGTGCGCAGCGATGACGACGTTGTAATAACGCGGTGCCGTCATCGTATTGACCAGGAAGACCCCGCCGATGGCAACGAGCACCAGCACAACCCCAATGGCGATCTTGACGACCTTCGGACCCATCGTTACCTCCTACTTGAACGTAATTTTCATTCCCCGCAGAAAATCGGGGGCTTTCCTCGGCTTGACCTGCACGCCGAACCATTCGCGGGCCAGGGCCCGCGCCGCATCCTCGACATTGCCCACAATGGCCTTGGCCTCCAGGCCGCCGTGGGCCTCCTTCCAGCGGGCCTTGAGACAAGCCTCGTGGTAGAGGGCCGCCGGATCATCCAGGCTGATGATGAGTGCCTGGTCGGCGCTTTTCATCAGCACAGGCGACGGCTCGATCCCGCCGTCGATAACGACGGTAGCCAGCCGTGCCACCATCTGAAGCAGCTTCGGCGGCTGGGGGTAGACATCGCAGACGACATCCCAGAGTAAGGTGGGCCGCTGCCTGGCCAGCCGCCGCGCCTGCTCGGCCAGCCGCTGCTCCCCCCACCCCACGACATCCTGGAGGGCATAGCGCGGTCGCCTCAGCTGTCCGGCCAGTGCCCCGTCGGCTGCATCGAGGCCGATGAGCCGCGCCGATGTAACCAGTGTTTCGACAAAGCGCGTCGTCCCCGTCCCGCCCTTAGCTCCGACAACGAGGATGAGCATCAGGCCACCTCCTGCCACTGTTGGACCATTGCCTCGATCTCCTCAGCCTCCAAGCGCTGCTCCAGCCGCTGCCAGGTCACGAGGATGCGCCAGCTATACCGCCGTCCTCCGTCCACGACCAGAGCATCGAAGCCCCGCAGATCGGCCTCGTCGGGTTCACCGGCCAGGAGTGTGATCCGTCCGTTAGGCGTCTGTGCCCGTTCTCCGCCCTCGACCGCCCGGCAGTCGGGCGGAACGACACCTGCGTAGATCCAGCTATCGAAGCGAAGCGTTGGGTCGGCCAGGAGCACGCGATAGCCGTGCCTGGCCAACGCCTGCGCCATATGGACGGCGGCCATCGTCACCCCCACCCCGCCGCGTGCGCCGTAGAAGCCGATGCGCACCGTCGGGACGACGACCGCCTCCGCGCCGAAGAGCGAGGCCGCAGGCGGAACGGGCACCTCCTCGCCTCCCTCCTCCTTCTCCTCGACCGTCGTCTCCGCTTCCAGCGCCTCTAAGAAGACCTGCAGCGCCCCGGCATTGGCCTGCTCCCCCTGCCAGACGAAGGTGGGCCGCGGCGGCTCATCCAGCGGCACGGTGCTGACGATGACCTCAGTGGCGGGGAAAGTCTCCAGCGTCGCCTGCACATCGGGCAGGCCGCAGGAAGCCAGGACATAGAGCAGCGGGGCTACCTGCGGAAAGAGCGCATCGACCTCCTGCTCCGTCCGTCCCACGAGGAGTGCCGCCCGCTGTCCCTGTTTCGTCATGGCCACACCTCCCCGGAGCGAACCTGCACCCCCTGCCAGCGCATCTCGATGTGGTAGGGCGGCACGGGATCATCGCCGACGGCAAAGACCCAGGTCAGTTCCCGCGTCGAACCGGCGGGGACGGAGAGCATCGCCCACGCACTTTGAGAGAGCAACTCGGCCTGTCCGTCGCGCCGGTATCGCCGCCCGTTGGCATCGACGAGCATGGCCTGCACCGT
>JALWDQ010000038.1:0-1864 GCA_027039625.1 Calditrichia bacterium
CTGCCGAAAAATTTCAGACTGTATCCCAATTATCCCAATCCCTTTAATCCCACCACTACTCTGAAATTCGATATCCCCGATCTGGATCATGGCGCTCCGGTGGAGGTGAGTCTGGTTATTTACAATAGTCTGGGAGAAGTGGTAAAAGAATTTTACCATGGCAAACTTCCGGCAGGGGTGTATCAGGCCGTTTGGGATGGACGTAACGCTCAGGGCGTGAGCCTCCCCAGCGGTATCTATTATGCCGTACTGCGTGCCGACTATTTCTCCAGCACGGTTAAAATGATTCTACTTAAATAAATGTGTTTACATATAATAGTTAATGGAGTTACATTATGAAAAAAGTGTTATTAAGTATTTTAGGCCTAATTCTTATTTTGTCTTTGTCTGCGTTTCCTCAAACCACAGAATTAATTTCCAATGGTGGTTTCGAAAATTGGACAGTCAATGGTGCCGGTGGTCCCCCGGATGATTGGTCAATCTCAGGTGGAAGTTTAACCGCTACCCAGGAAGGAACAACAGTTCGAACTGGATCATATTCAGTAAATTTAACCTGGACGACTACCAGTACAAGATGGATTGAGCAAATTGTTAGCGTGGTTGGTGGGCGCGATTATCAGTTTAAATTTTATGTTTATGATAACGATCCGGATGGGAGAGCTCGGGTAGCCATTCGTTGGTTTGATGCCTCTTCTAGTTTGATTTCTGGCTATTATGGTAGTTATTCCTCCGATTCTCCTGATTGGCAACTTCTGGATAGTGGCCAACTTACTGCTCCAGCAAACGCAGCGTATGCTCATATGGAAATTAGAGTATATGATGTCTCCGGATGGGATGGAGATGCTACGGTTTATATTGATGATGCCAGTTTTCTGGAATATACTACCTCAGCTCTGACCATTTCCAACGTTTCTCGCAATTACACGGTGCCTACCTCCTCTCAGAACCTTACCGTGACCTGTGATGTTACGGGTGGAACCCCGCCTTATACGGTGTTACTGAAATACAGCGTGAATGGTGTTGCTCAGGCCGATGTGAACATGACCAATACGGGAGGAGATACTTACAGCGGCGATATCCCGGCTCAGTCCGATGGTGCCCGGGTGGAATATTATATCGAAGCCAGCGATGCCGGAAAAACCACTACGACCAGCAGCACTTACGGACTGTTCTGGGGAACCAGCCCCATTTCCAATGCAGCGAATGGGATTAAAGAAGTGGATGCAAATGGAGCTTTGAAATATACGGACTATTATGCCCGGGTAACCGGGACGGCTACGGTTTCGAACGGGGTTTTCAGTAGCTCCAATCTGGAAGTATATATGCAGGATGCAGTAGGCGGTATCTGCGTCTTTAAAAGTGGAGCAGGTTCAACTGCTTTTACAGCAGGGCATAGCTACACGGTTGTTGGTAAAATTGATCAATATAAAGGGAAATCGGAAATTATTCCCGATGATGTTTCGACGGATATTATTGATAATGGAGCCGTTGGTGAACCTTCTCCACTAATCAAAACCATCTCTCAGTTGTTAGCCGATCCCGAAACTTACGAAGGAATGTTAGTCGGCATTATGCACATGAGCAAGGTTAGCGGCTCCTGGCCCAGTTCTGGAAGCAGTGCTAACTTAACCATGTCCGATGACGGGGGCACTTCTCAATTAACTCTGCGTGTGGATTCGGATACGGATCTGGATGATAATCCCGAACCCAGCTGGCCTAAAGATGTGGTGGGAATTTTCTCTCAATACGATGGTAGCTCTCCCTATGATGAAGGCTATCAAATTATGCCGCGCTCCATCTCGGATATTCATGATGATGGTTCTCTGCCGGTTACTCTGGCTTCCTTCACAGCACATGCGGGTAA
>JALWDQ010000039.1:0-1862 GCA_027039625.1 Calditrichia bacterium
GGAAGCTCCTTGTAAATATCGTAAGTGGTAGTTTTGTAATCGGGAAGCTCTCCCTCGGAATGAAACAGCACTTTGTAAGTGGTTCCTTCTTCCACCAGTCCCGGTGCAATCACTTCCACATTTAGCTGTCCGGTTCCCACGCCGTAAGTCACTTGTTCCAGATCGCCATCAATTTCCGGAGGAACGTATCCGGCTGCCGGGGCGTTGGGTGTTACCACCGCACAGTTGATATCCACAAATTCTAGGTTCCCGGCAAAATCTTCCCGAATAATTTTAGTACATTCGGTAGGCTGTAATCCGGTGGTTCCGTAATTGGGATCGCCCTGGTCGTAACTGACCACCGCATAGTAATAGCGCTGACCGTTAATCACATCGGTATCCACATAGGAATGCTGCAAACCGGTATCGTCGCCCCGCCAGAAGTGGGCTCCGTTAATGCCAATGGGATCCGGTCCCACAATACCATCCTTGAGGTCGAATTGAGCGATCGGTTTCCAGTACTTGGGATTTCCTTTGGAATCGGTAATTACTTTAATATCCTGGAATTCCGGATCGGAACTGCGGTAGATCAGGTAACCTTCAAAATCCTTGCGGGGATTCCCCAGCGAATCGCGCAGGAAAGGATCGCGGGACTCTTCCGCCACATCATCCCAGTAGAGGTACACTTTCCCATCGCCCGGCACTGCCGTGAGCAGCGGTTTATAAGGCGGTTTGGAGAAGTTGTAATTGGCGTTATAGATTTCCTGCACGGTAATTTTATTGAAAATCAGATCTTCCAGGTCGGCGCCAAAGACCAGCGCCATGGAGTAACGCTGGCGGGTACCCTTGCGCAATTCGAAGGGGCCCGAACCAAAAAGCAGATGGATATTGGAACGCTGGAGGGTGGTATCGAAATTGTGGTAGGTCATGCGTCGCCACAAACCTTCGTCGTGTTTGGGCCAGCCATCGCCACCACCACCTTCAATTAAACGATAGATGGAAAGGCTGGTTAAACCAATCTGGTCGGATTCATCTTTATCGGTTTTATCGAAATCCGGTTCGCCGGGAGTGGGAAGGCCATCGCCCTCACCTTCATCCGGACCGTTATACTGGCGGTCGTATGGCCCCACCCCATCTTTACCCAGATCGTCGTTCAGCGGTTCATTGGGCGGATCCCATTGACCGTTACCGTTCAGGTCGGTAAATGGTGTCCAGTCTCCATCGTTATCGATGCCGTCATCCCGGCGTTCATCCACCATGCCATCTTCGTCATCATCGATGCCGTTATAGGGATTGCCGGGACTCTCCAGGAAAGCGTATCCCATATAACCCACTGGCCCCCAGTTACCGGGTGTTCCCAATCCGTTATCGTCGTATCCGTACGCCAGGTCCAGTTTGGTGTCGTAGCTGGCGTTGTCGTCTCCGGAGTCCCAGGTGCCGCCGATTCCCACATCGGTCAGAAATCCGAACACCGTTTTCTGGTAACTGGTATCGGAGATGTTGACAATGTCGTAGTGCCAGAAAATATTATCTTCCGCCAGCACGTGCGACCACTGAAACCCGCGCACTTCTACCCGCAACCCCAGACCGCCCCGATTGGAATCGGAAGCAATGGGATAGTAATAGTAAGGAGGTCGGGTAAATTCGGCATCTTTGGAATCGTCCATCACAAAGAAGGTTTCCAGGTCGGCATTGGTGACCCCGCGGCCAAAATAGCCGTACCAGTAGGTGTAGTTATCCACATAACCGTCTTTGTCATCATCCACATTGGGCTCGCCTTCAATTTCTTTGATGTTTTGCCAGAGGGAAGGCGAAACCTGCATTTCTTTGAAAATGGCCAGCGGCCACAGCTCCGGCCAGGTTTGGGGATCGTTGCTCAAGGC
>JALWDQ010000040.1:0-1858 GCA_027039625.1 Calditrichia bacterium
AGCCCACCCAGGCTGGTGCCATAGCCCACCGAGGTAGGTACGGCAATCACCGGTTTGTCCACCAGTCCTCCCACCACGCTGGCCAGCGCTCCTTCCATTCCCGCAATCACGATGAGAATTCTGGCTTGTTGAATTGCCTCCCAATGGTGATTAAGCCGGTGCAAACCTGCCACACCTACATCGTAAATGCGCCGGGGCAGATATCCAAACATCTCGCAGGTAAGGGCGGCTTCCTCGGCTACCGGAATATCCGAGGTACCGGCGGTGAGTATGGCAATGGCGTCCCGTGCTTCTTCGACTACTTCTGCCGGAAAAGCGAACATGCAGCGGGCAGATTCGCGATACTCCACCTGGGGGAGCTGTTCGTGCACCTGCTGGTAGAGTTCGCGGCTGGCGCGGGTTGCCAGCAGGCGCCCATGGCGCTCCAGAATACGCCGGGAGATTTCAACTACCTGCTCGGCTGTTTTCCCGGCGCAGTACACCACTTCCGGAAACCCCTGGCGTAACTCCCGATGGTGGTCTAACTGGGCAAACTCCAGGGACTGCAATCCCGCTGCTTTAATTCGCTCAATCACCTCCTGTTCGCTCAATTTTCCTTCCCGAAACTGCCGGAGCAGGTTCTGGAGCAACGTTTCCTTCATGCGCTGTTCACACCTCCATCTTTTCCCGAACGGCTGTACGGCGCCGGTGATGCTGGCGCATGGCTTCGCGGTATTCCGCAAAAATCGAGCGCACTTCCTTGAAACTGCGCGCCCGGAAGATGCGATCCCGCAGTCGTGCAGTGTAAGGAAGTCCCCGAGTATACCACACGAAATGTTTTTTCATACGAGAGAGGGCAACAAATTCCTCGTACTCCTGAATCATCAGGCGGTAGTGTTTTTCCAGAATAGCGATCCGCTCCTCAATGGGCGGTTCGGGGAGAAACTCGCCGGTTTGCAGAGCATGGAGAATATGCCGGAAAATCCAGGGTCGCCCCAACGCTCCGCGCGCCAGCATGATGCCATCCACTCCGGTAGTGCGGAACATCTCTCGCGCCGATTGAGCATCTAAAACATCCCCATTGCCAATCACGGGAATCCGCACCGTTTCCTTCACCCGGGCAATATGTTCCCACTGCGCCTTTCCGGAGTACCCCTGCGCCCGGGTACGCCCATGGACGGTAATGGCGACTGCACCTGCTGCTTCCACAGCCCGGGCAACTTCCACCGCTACAATGGAATTTTCGTCCCAGCCAATGCGTATTTTTGCCGTAACCGGCAGCCGGGTGTGTTTTACCACCGTTTCCACTATGCGATGCAACCGTTCCACATCCTTCAGCAAAGCAGCTCCGGCGCCTTTTGCTACAACTTTGCGTACGGGACATCCAAAATTCAGGTCAACAACATCCGGGTGCAATGCCTCCACCTGCGGTAAAATCCGGCGGAAATAATCCGGTTCGCTGCCGAAAAACTGGAAACCAATGGGGTGTTCTTCTACCCGAATGTGCAGCAATCGCCGGGTAGCGGGATTCTCATAAATCAAGCCATCCACACTCACCATTTCGGTGAAAGTGAGATCGGCTCCATATTCCCGGCAAAGCTGGCGGAATGGGTAGTCCGAAATACCCGCCAGCGGGGCAAGCACCAGATTATGCTGCGTTTGCAAAGAGCCCAGTGGCAGCGGATGTATGTAAGCAGTTTCGATTTTTCCTCCACCGTATTTAATGAATGCCTAATTTACAATGCAAACCGGCAGGATGCAATTGTCCGTGATTTCAGTAGGGAATGTAGCTTTGGGAGAAATGTAAAATTGGTAATTTGTAGAATCATCATGCACTGAGCCACAAATTGCTTACCCCCGAATTAAAAGAATTGTCACT
>JALWDQ010000041.1:0-1856 GCA_027039625.1 Calditrichia bacterium
TTCACGCTCACTACTGCGGTAAGCCCTTCGCGCACATCCTCTCCCTGCAACTGAATATTCTTCAACAGATTGTTTTTGTTGCCATAATTATTCAGGGTACGAGTCAGGGCAGATTTAAACCCGCTTAAATGGGTACCACCTTCAATGGTGTTTACGTTGTTGCAGTAGCTGAAAATATTGTCCGTGTAGGAATCGTTGTATTCGAAAGCCACCTCCACTTCCACTCCCTCCTTTTCCCCACTGATGTAAATGGGTTTATGGAGGGCAATGCGGTTTTGATCCAGATAGCGAATGAATTCCGTCAATCCGCCTTTGTAGTGGTACTCTTCCTCACGCCCATCCCGCTCGTCTTTCAGAATAATACGCAATCCTTTGTTCAGGAAAGCCAGCTCCCGCAACCGATTGGAAAGCGTGTCGAAGTTGTACTTCACCCGCTTGAAAATTTCTTTATCGGCTAAAAAGGTGGTTTTTGTTCCCGTTTTATTTACCTTGCGCACTTTCTTCACGGGAGTTACCGGGATTCCCCGCTCGTAGCGCTGGGCGTAAGCGAATCCATCCCGATACACTTCCACCTCGCACCATTCCGAAAGGGCATTCACCACGGAAGCACCCACACCGTGCAACCCGCCCGAAACTTTGTAGGTGGATTTGTCAAACTTTCCACCGGCGTGGAGTACGGTCATAATGACTTCCAGAGCCGATTTTTTCAGCTCCTTGTGCTGATCTACAGGAATACCGCGACCGTTGTCCTCCACGGTAATACTCTCGTCCTGATGAATGGTGACCTTGATGCGGGAGCAATACCCCGCCATGGCTTCGTCGATGCTGTTATCCACAATTTCGTACACCAGATGGTGCAAGCCATGGCTGGTGGTATCGCCAATGTACATGGCCGGACGACGCCGTACTGCTTCCAGCCCTTTTAACACCTGAATATTATCCGCAGAATACTGCTCTTTGAAATCTTTCTTTGTTTTCTCCGCCATTGTTCACCTTCTTAATAAAATTTAATGTCCTCAATTACTTTTTTACCAATTCGTTTATTTAATTTTTCAATGATTTCGTTTTTAAAATACTGCAATTCGTTGCGCCACACTGAATCTTTCACCTTTACGAACAAAATACCTCGAGTAATTTTTGTGGGTTCCGTTTGTCTTGCAATTTCTTTCCCCACCACACTATCCCAGTACACAAAAGCAAAATGTTCTTCAACCCGCTCCTTAATCCCAATGGATTCCAGAAACTGAAAAATCAGTTCATTTAAGGGACGTTCTGGGCTCATACCGGCGATGCCTCACGAATTTGTCCCGCTTCAATTTCGTAGAAGTGAACCGATTCCTGCCAATCGGGAAGTTTCCCAAAAAAATCCGGTGAGGTGGTGGTCATAAACACCTGCCCGATTTCCGCCAGCGAATGGACGATGTTCCCGATGCGCTGGGCATCAAGCTCTCCGAAAATATCATCGAAAAGCAGGATGGGTGGTTCGTTATGCATCCGCCGTAAATATTGAATCTCGGCCAGCTTCAGGGAAATGACAAAGGTTTTGTGTTCTCCCTGCGAACCGGTAGTGCGCAACGGTTTTCCGTTAATCAAAAAAAGCAAATCGTCGCGATGGGGGCCCACGGTGGTCATTTTCAAAGTCAAATCCCGCTCCCGGTTCTGGCGCAATGCTTCCCGAAATGCCTCCGCCAGATGCTCCGTATCACTCATCTTAAATGCGGGTTGATACACCATCTTTACCCGATCGTCCCGTCCGCTCAAATCCTGATAAAACCGTTTCACCAGCTCATCCAGGATGGCAACGGCTGAAATGCGTTTTTCCATGAGCCCTGCACCATGCTCCACCAAGGTTTCAT
>JALWDQ010000042.1:0-1854 GCA_027039625.1 Calditrichia bacterium
TGTGTATTATATTCCAGCAAATGAATTCAGGGTAAACGATAATAAAATCCGGAAAAACCATGCGAATCCATCTCCTCCTGCTTTTAGCGATATTACCGCTCCTCCTGAGGGCCCAGGCCGCCCAGAAAGAAACCCACTTACAGGCGCGCATCTTTCGGGCACGAGACCGGGTGATGCCTGCACTGGTTCACATTGAACCGGTGGTTAGTTTTTACACCACCGGAGAGAAGCGCCACACGCTGGTTACAGGTAGCGGATTTATTTTCTCTCCCGAAGGCCATGTGCTCACCAATAATCACGTGGTGGAAAATGCCGAAAAAGTGACCTGCACCCTCTCCAACAAACGCAAACTGCCAGCACGGGTGGTGGGGAGCGATCCCTCAACAGACATTGCCGTGCTGCAACTGGATTTGAGCGAGTGGGGCAACGAGCCTTTGCCTTTCGCTCCGCTGGGGAATTCCGACAGTCTGGAAGTGGGGCAAATTGTACTGGCGCTGGGCAGCCCCTTGGGTTTATCGCGCAGTTTGAGTATGGGGGTGGTAAGCTCCATCGACCGTTATTTTAAAGACAGCGGGGATATGATTTCGCCGTACAATTTGTGGATCCAGACCGATGCAGCCATTAATCCCGGCAACAGCGGCGGCCCGTTAATTAACCTGAATGGTGAAGTGGTGGGCATCAATGCTCGTGGTGTGCTGCTGGCCGAAAATCTGGGATTTGCCATCCCCATTAATCTGGCGCGGGAAATTGCCCGGCGATTGCTGGAGGAGAAAAAGATTCAGCGAAGCTGGCTGGGACTGGTATTCCAGCCCATCAAGGATTACCGGGAATTTTTGAATCTGCCGGAGCTCCAGGGAGTCCTTATTGCCAGCGTCGATCCCCTCTCCCCGGCCAGTAACGCTAACATCCGTCCCGGCGACGTGTTGCTGAGCATCAATCAACACCCCGTACATGCCGAATACACGGAAGACCTCCCGGCAGTGCGAAAAATCATTAGCGAATTACCTGTGAACCAGAAAGTCACCCTCCAGATCTGGCGGAAAGGTAAAATCCATCCCGTTCAGCTCGTTCCGCAACCGGAACCGTTCCGGCGCCAACCGGAGTTCGAATGCCGGGAAATCGGGATGGTGGTGAAAAACATTACCCGCTCCGTGTTTGAATTGCAAAAACTACCCGACTACCAGGGAGTGTATGTTTCCGGCGTAAAACGGGGCGAAGCAGCCTACCGCAACGGCGTGCGCAGTGGTGATGTTATTCGCAAAATAAACCGGAAACCCATCCCCAATCTGGATGCTTTTAAACAGCTCTACCAGCAGGTGTTGCAGGAAAAACAGAAATTCCTCTTTCTAGAAATCTACCGTTCCAGTGGAATGTATTATGTTGCCATCCCTCTGGAGCATTTAGAAAAAGAGGAATGAGGAACAGCGCTCGCTCCAATTCGGATTTTCATGCATTTTGTTTGCACCCAACGGAAACTGCGGAGCGCTAAGATACTTTACGAAAACCTGGTAAGATAAAAGAAACGTTTGGGAGGAATCATGTCAGAAGATGCTGCCTGGAAGGAAGTTCTCACTCATTTATTTCAGGAATTTATGGAATTTTTCTTCCCCCATATTGCTGCGGATATTGATTTTTCCTGTGGATACAAATTCCTGGATAAGGAATTTCAGCAGATTGTGCGGGGAGCCGAGACGGGACGTCGGATAGTGGATAAGCTGGTGCAGGTGTGTTTGAAAAATGGGAAGGAGAAATGGATATTGATTCACATTGAGGTGCAGGGTGGTAGGGAGAAGAACTTTGCGAAGCGGATGTTTATTTACCGCAATCGCATTTTCGATGTGTATCAACAGGAGG
>JALWDQ010000043.1:0-1853 GCA_027039625.1 Calditrichia bacterium
GATATTTAGCTTTCTAATCTGGGCACTGGGATGTTCCAGTTTGACCATTTACACCGACTTCGACCGCAATTTGGATTTCGCCCAATACCGGAGCTATGTGTGGGCGGGTCAGGATTCTATTCCTGAAGAATTACTGGTGCGCACACCCCGATTACGGGAAATGATTCATTTTGCTGCGGATAAGGAACTGGAGGCCAGGGGATTCCACAAGGTTGATTCCCCGGGGAAAGCAGATTTGAAATTGTCTGTTCGCTTCCTTGTTCAGCGGAAAAAGGAAATCGAGGATATGGGTGGGCGTGCCAAATACGACCCGGAATGGATGCCCTCGGATGATACGGAAATTGTGGTGGATGAATATGATGAAGGGACGCTGGTGCTTAGCTTTGTGGATGTGAAAAGCAATCGGATGGTGTGGCGGGGTTGGGCCGTCCGCCGGATGATGTTTTTCCGCAAACCGGAACGAACCCAGCGAGAGGTTGAATTTACCATCTCTCAAATTCTCTCAAAATTCCCTCCGGGGAAATGAAACTAAAAATGAAAAATGAAAAATGTAAAATGTAAAATGAAAAATGTAAAATGAAGGTAATGTCCTAAGTTAATGTGCTAAAAAGGGTACGTATCATTCGACCGGGAATAAAAATTTTGCTTTGTTGGGCCCTGTTCATTCCACTTTTATTTGGGCAGGATGCTCATTACTGGACCAATCAATACGGAACCAAGGCGCAGCTTTTGGGTGGTGCTGTGGTGGGTAGTGTAAAGGATTTGAGTTCCGTATATTATAATCCCGGAGCACTCCCTTCCATTAAAGATTCCACCATGATACTTACTACTGCCGCGTTTGAGTTAAACAGTTTTCACTGGAAAAATGTATTGAACAGTGGTAAAACGTTGAAGTATCTTCAGTTGAAACCTTCCCCTATTATTTTTGCGGTGCGGGTGCGTCTGGGAGGACTGCAACGAAGCAATTGGGTGGTTTCTTATTTGAACCGGCACAACGTATTAATCAATCTGGAAGGGAGAAGGGTATCGCCTGCGATGGAACGATCGTTGGATGTTTTGCCGGACAACCTTCAGTTTGATGAGGTTCGTTTCCATCAGGATATTAACGAAAGCTGGGTGGGAGTAACCTGGGCTTATAAATACAACTCCCATATTAGTCTGGGAGTAACCCAATTTTTTGCTTTGCGCAACCAGCGTATGCGAACCCATAACATTTGGCAGGCTGTTTACAGCGATTCCACCAATCAGTCCCAGGTATTTATTGATGAATTTTCTTATTGGGCCGTGCGAACCTTCTGGAAAATTGGGGGATTCCTTGATTATTCTCCTTTAACCGTGGGAATTACCTTAACCACTCCGGGTTTTCATATTCTGGGAAATGGGTGGGACTTTTTCACGATTTCTAGTTTGAATTCCGCAGTTGGCAATACGAACGTTTCTTCACGTCTTTACGCTTATTCCCGCGAAAACATGAAGACCCGATTTAAATCTCCCATTGCTCTTTCTTTTGGTGCATCTTATCGGCTTAATCACATTCAGTTGCATTTTACCGGAGAGTGGTTTCGTAAAATTCCTCTGTACGCGGTTTTAAGTGGAGAAGGGCAAGAAATTACCCCTGGAACATCGGTACAATATCCTGACATTATGGAGGAAATGAATTCGGTGTTTAATTGGGGGGTGGCTGCGGAGCATAGATTTTCCTCCCGGTTTACCTTATATTCTGGGTTTAATGTAGATCGTTCGGGTTATACCCCGGGGAGCAATTCCCGACTTTCGGTAACCAGCTGGGATATTTATCACTTTACCCTGGGGAGCGCCTTTTTTATTTGGAATTCATATTTTACTCTGGGATT
>JALWDQ010000044.1:0-2387 GCA_027039625.1 Calditrichia bacterium
GAGTGGTGCCCAGTACAAAATCTGGGAAGGAACACCTCATGCCAAGGCTTATGAAACACTGGGAACCGAGGAAGCCAAAGCTGTTGCCAAAAAAATGGGGATTGATGATCCTCAGAAAAGCGACAAATGTCTGGTATGCCATGTGACCGGATACGGAAAGGACAAATCCATGTTTGCTTCTTCTTTTAAAATGGAAGAAGGCGTGGGTTGCGAAGCCTGCCATGGTCCGGGGAGCGAGTATAAGTCCATGAAGGTAATGAAGGGAATTTACAAAGGTGAACTGAAAGCAGAAGATTATGGTTTGCTGATGCCGGACGAAAATCACTGCAAAACCTGCCACAACGAGAAATCGCCTACATATAAAAAATTCGATTTCAAAACCTTCTGGGAGAAAATTGCACATCCCGTTCCCAAACATTAAAATATTTTGATTTTCGGAAAAAAGGGCTTATCTTAATAAGCCCTTTTTTCATATATGCATCAATCTCGGAGGTATCTTTGGAAGATTTCGGACTGCATGATAAACTGGAAATTGACGGTCGGGAGTTTCATATTCATACCGGTACCCTTACCGAACATCGCAAAATTATCTCCGAAGTATTCGAACAGGGAATGTTTCTGGTTTCCCACGAATATTCCATCGAACTTCGTAGCGAAACCCGCCAGATTAATTACAAATTTTTAAACGAAATCACTCGCAAATTTCATGATTCGGTAATCGAAGAACTGAAGGCTCTGTATCACATTGAAGAGAAATTGGACAAATTTAAACATCCCATTTCCCGCTACCATCTGGGAACACTTTTCCTGAAACGGAATCTGTACCCCGAAGCCATCAAACAATTTACCAAGGCGATTGAGCAGGATCCCGAGTATGTTCGGGCATACATCGGATTAGGCGTGTCGTACCTGAAATCGCGCCTTTACGACAAGGCGTTAAAAGTTTTTGAAAAAGCTCTGACACTGGGCGAGAAATTCCCGGATTTAATTAATTACACGGGACTAACCTATCTGTTCTTGGGGGAATATCACCGGGCCACCACTCTTTTCAAAGAAGCCATCAATATTAATCCCAATTATTATGAATGCCAGTTTAATATGGGGGTGGCGCTGTACAAATCTGCACTGGAGGGGGTGAAAGATCCCAAAGCGGTGGCAGTGCCTGCCCGGGTCATTATTTATTTAAAACAGGTACGCGACCTGGAGCGTTATCAGGATTCCCACTGGCAAAAGGAATTCAATCAGCTGCTGGATTTGCTCAAGGATAATAATCACGATGTCATCATTCCCGAAATTGAAAATTTTCAGTTAAAGCTGGTCGATTTCTCCTCGGAAAAAGATAAGATTTACGAGTTCTATTTGCGATTTCTTTTTGGTGGGGAAGAATTTACTCCGGAAACCATCCAGAAATACGAACCGTATTTCCATGCCAAAAGCGGAAGCACTCAAAAATATCCCGATTACTGGAACGATCTGGGTGTGTTTCACCTCATCAAAAGTCGCAGCCTGTATTTACGGGCATTGGCCGAGTTTGAGAAAGCCATCGAACTTTCTCCAAATTTCAAAGAAGCGAAACGCTACCGGGACATGATTAAAAGCAATGAAAAAGGGTTCATGATTTTATTACGGGCAATATTGAAGTAAATGTTGAAGGATAACCATCTGGACATGATACAGGTAGGTTCGTGGTCTCCGGTAAAAATGTGGGAAATTGTGTGAAATTGAATCTGACAATGAGTTCGAATTTTTATTCTTGAATGAAAATTAAGTTTATCCTTAAAAATTCAGGTTGAAGGTTTATTGACCGAGCAGGCCGATTGTTGATGAATCCCATTTTAATTGTAGATAATGAAGAGAAATTTTGTCGGGTAGTTAAAGCTGCCCTGGAGTTGGAGCAGCTGCCCTCGGAATATGTGCTATCCGGTGAAGAAGCCCTGCGCTGGCTGGAAAAAAATCAGGCGGAGATTTTGCTCACCGATTTACGCATGGGCGGAATGGATGGGTTGCAACTGCTTCGGGAGGTGAAATCCCGGTATCCCGAGGTGGAAGTGATTATCATGACCGCCTTTGCTACCCAGAAAACGGCGGTGGAGGCGCTAAAGGAAGGGGCATTCGATTACCTGATTAAACCGTTTGAGATGGACGAACTGATTTTGCGGATTCGTCGCATAATCGAACAAAAGCGCATTCTGGAAGAGAATCGTTCTCTGAAAGCTGCTCCCGAGCAGCCCATCCTGTTTGAACGTATTGTAGGCCGCAGCGAGAAGATGCGCAAGGTGTACCAGCTCATTCGCAAAGCGGCCAAAAAAGATGCTACGGTACTTATTCTGGGAGAAAGCGGTACCGGTAAGGAACTGGTAGCCGAAACCATTCACCAGCAGAGCAAA
>JALWDQ010000044.1:2397-5682 GCA_027039625.1 Calditrichia bacterium
AAAAAGGCGCCTTTACCGGTGCGACCCAGCGCAAGATTGGTAAATTTGAATCCGCGGGATATGGCACAATTTTTCTGGATGAAATAGGGGACATGAGTCTGGCGCTGCAATCGAAACTGCTCCGGGTACTGCAGAACAGGGAATTGTACCGATTGGGCGGTAACGAACGCATCCGGGTGCATGCCCGGGTCATCGCCGCTACCAATCGAAATCTGGAGGAAATGGTACAGGAGGGAAGTTTCCGACAGGATCTCTTTTACCGCCTCAATGTGTTTCCCATTGTCATTCCGCCGCTGCGGGAGCGCAAAGAGGACATTCCCGAGTTGGTAAACCATTTTCTTAAAGAAACAGAAGTGGTGGGAATTGATCGGGAAGCTTTGCGCCGCTTGATGGAATACGACTGGCCGGGGAATGTGCGAGAGCTTCAGAATGTAATCGAACGTGCCTCCATCCTGGCCGATTCGGTCATCCGGGTAGAGGATTTACCTCCGTTACATATTCAAGCCGTACCGGAATATGATTTTCGTATTCCGGATGAAGGGTTTCAACTGGATGAATTCGAGAAATATCTCATTCTGCAAGCGCTGGAACGCTCGGGGGGAAATAAGACCCACGCTGCCCAATTATTGGGGATCACCCGCCGCCGCCTTTATTCCCTGATGGAACGGTTTGGAATAAAGCACAATAATTAAACCCAAATTCCAAATCCCAAATTCCAAATTCCAAATCCCAAATTCCAATAAACAATTATTTCTGATTCGCGTCCCTTCGGGTGATTCGTGGGCAAATTTCTTCTTTTTCTAAATTCTTTCGGCTAAATTTATCTTCTTCATCAGAAAGAGATTCTTCACCCTCGCCTGCGGCGAGGGTTCAGAATGACAGCGCCACCAGCCCCGTCATTCCGAGCGCAGCGCCAGCGGAGCGAAGAAACTCTGGCGCATAGCATGGGATCCTTCCATTATACATTAAACGATACGCCTCAGGAGAGGTGTGCTACAAAAGGCAAAATTTCAAACAACAAATCCCAAATACCAAATAATTTAACAGACTCTTTTTTTAACATAATTATGTCGTTATTTTTCATTCGTGTTCATTCGGGTGATTCGTGGGCAAATTTCTTCTTTTTCTAAATTCTTTCGGCCACTCCATAGCCTCGTATCCTGCCAGAGGAGAATCTTTCTGATTCAATTATTCAATTCTGATTATCCGGAGTATCTGCTCAAAAATAACCTTTCTAATTATCCCTATTATTTCCCTGTTAGACCCGATATGCCCTTATGCTCTATGCTCTATGCCCTATGCTTTATGCTCTATGCTTTTATACTTCTTCTGTGTTTTCAGTGTCCTTCCCCAGGATCAGTATCTGACTGTGGTTAAAAACTCTGTGGTTCCGTGGCTGCAAAATAGTTTTCAATTCCCGCTAACCTCTATAAAAATTTGATTTTACCCGGAATTCTGGAATTGAATTCCGAATTCCACAAAAAAAGTAAAGAAACCTCTTGCATTTTTCATTTTTTTGTGTAACTTATGGGGTGAGAAGTGGCGCATTTTCCACTAAAATTCATTAAATTCAATCGGTGACCCATGGGAGAATACTACGGCCGTTTTTTAAATGTTCTGGATTCAAAGGGACGGATTAATATGCCCGCCCGCTTTCGGGATACGGCCGAGAGCTCCGGTGATGGGGAAATGTTTATCCTCACCCGCGGTAGCGAACGCTGCGTGGTGATGTTCCCCCTGAAGGAGTGGCAGCGCAAAGTGCGGGAAATCGAACGCCAGGTCACCGATGGGAAAGAGCGGCGGAAACTCCTCCGCCATTTAAATTATTATGTATCGCACCAGAAAGTGGATAAGCAGGGACGGATTAACATCCCTGCCGATTTGATTGAATATGCGGGGCTGAAAAAGGATGTGGTAGTGCTGGGAACCGGAAGAAAAATTGAAATCTGGAATCCCGAAATATTGAAACAGGATGTGGAAGGCATTTCGGAGAGCTATCCGGAATTAACCGATGTTCTGGATTTCTGAAACAGGATGGAGCACAATTTATGGCCGGGAAATTTCACGTTCCGGTTCTGCAACAGGAAGTTGTCGACTTGCTGGTAACCACGCCCAAAGGTGTTTATCTGGATTGCACGGTGGGTGGTGGCGGACACGCTGAAGGGATTTTGAGGAAGCTGGATAGCTCGGGTGTGCTGGTGGGGCTGGATGCCGATGAGGATGCGCTCCGGTTTGCTGCGCAACGTCTTTCGACCTTTCCTAATGTGCGATTACGGCGAGCTTTTTTCGATCAACTGGATATTGTCCTGGTACAGGAAGAACTCCTTCCGGTACAGGGCATTTTATTCGATCTGGGGATTTCTTCCTTCCAGGTGGATGAGAAGGAAAAGGGGTTTTCGTTTATGGCAGAAGGTCCGCTGGACATGCGATTTAATCGAAAGCAGGAATTAACCGCCCGGCAGGTGGTTAATTCTTACAGTGAGGCAGAACTGGGACGGATTTTGCGAGAATATGGCGAGGAACGAATGTGGCGTAAGATTGCCCGAAGAATTGTGGAAGCCCGGCAGGAGGCGCCTATCGAAACGACCACCCAATTAGCTGCGGTGGTGCGCAGTGTGGTGAAAACCCCGCTGGTAAATAAAACTCTGGCCCGGGTATTCCAGGCAATTCGTATTGAAGTGAACGACGAACTCAACCGATTGCGCCGGGCGCTGGAGAAAGCCTTCGAATGCCTGGATGAAGGAGGACGCCTGGCGGTGATTGCCTACCATTCCCTGGAAGATCGCATTGTGAAAGAGTTTATCCGCTACAAAGAGCTGGACTGTGTGTGTCCCCCGGAATTCCCCCGGTGCGTGTGCGATAAAGTGCGGGAAATGCGCGCGGTGACGCGCAAACCGATTTTCCCCACGCCGGAAGAAATAGCACGGAATCCCCGGGCGCGCAGTGCCCGTTTACGCGTGGCAGAAAAAGTGGTACCTTACAAGGAGATTGTGTAATGGCGGTAAAACGAAAACGCCGTTCCCGAACCATGTATCAGGTGAAAAAGGGAGCCACCCGGGCAGCCGTAAATGTGCTTTCGGCGTTTACCATTTTTCTTTTGATATTCGCCATTACGCTTTTTTTTATTCTGGTGCAATGGAAGAATGTCGCTGTTCGCCAAACGCTGGAGCGAATTACCACGCTGGAAAAAGAAGTGCGGCTTTTGAGTTCCCGGCATATTCAACTGGAAACCCGGCGGAACGAACTGATAAAACAAATTCCGCATATTGCCATGCAAAAGTTGGG
>JALWDQ010000045.1:0-1846 GCA_027039625.1 Calditrichia bacterium
GTGGAACTGCCCGGAGTGGTGGAATTGAAAGTGGTGGAAACCCAACCGAATTTAAAAGGAGCTACCGTTTCCAGTTCCTATAAACCAGCCAAACTGGAAACCGGGCTCACCACCCAGGTACCTCCGTTCATTGAAGAAGGGGACGTCATTCGGGTGGATACTACCACCGGAAAATACATCGAACGTGCTAAATAAACATCCGGCAGCGAAGAACCAATTTTCCGGAAAAAAGTATGATTAATCTTGGAAACGAAAGAGCAATAAACTAACTTAGGTGTTTATAAACTGGCAGGAGGTGACATGAAAGTCTGGAAGTCGCTTATAGGTTTTTTAACGGTGCTGATTTTCGCCACTGCAGTGATGGCGCAGGAAGCGGATCCTTCAGTGGAAGCCAAAAAGATGTACAATGAGGGGAATAAGTTATTAAAACAGCGCAAAGTTGAAGAAGCCATTCAGAAATATAACGAAGCAATTACCAAAGATCCTGAGCTGGCGCTGGCTTACTACGGACTGGGATTGGCTTACAAACTGAAAAAAGATTACCAGAAAGCGGAAGAGTATTATAAAAAAGCGCTGGAAAAAGATAAAAACCTGATTAAAGCCTACAATGCACTGGGCCTGCTTTACACCAAGCAGGAGAAATACAGTGCTGCCCTGAATTCTTTTAAAGCAGCTTTACAAATTGATTCGGCCAACGTGAAAGCCAATTTTGGAATCGGGCTGGTTTACTTAAAGAAAAAAGATTACAAGAACGCCCTTCCCTACTTTAAAAAGGCGGTCGAAATTAAACCCAATTACTCCAAAGCCTGGCTGAATCTGGGAACCTGTTACAGCGAACTGGGTAAATACAGCGAAGCGGTAGATGCTTTTCAGAAGGCACTGGAGAACGAACGTCGGAAAACGCAGAAAGGCCTCATTTATTTGCGGCTGGGAGATGCACTGGCAAAATTGGGGAAAAATCAGGAAGCGATTTCTGCTTACAAGAACTGCCTGCAAACAGCCACGCGGAGCTATCTGAAAGGCGCCGCCAACTTTGGGTTGGGCGAAATTTACAAAAAACAGGGTAATAAAAGCCTGGCCATTAAATATTACACAGCGGCCTCTCACGACCGCTCCTGGAAGCAGGCCGCTCTGTACGAAATTGACATGTTGAAGAAGTAATGACAGAGAAGGAAGCATTCCTGACCGCAATTTAACCGTGCTCCTCGAGAGCATTTTAAAGCGGCAGGAAAATTATCGGGACGAGTTGAACCATAAACCATATTGAAAGGGGGTCGAGAACGGCATGATTCACATCAAAGTGCGAGAGAACGAACCGTTCGAAAAAGCGCTGAAGCGATTTACCAAAGCCTGCGAGAAATCGGGACTGATGTCGGAGATCAAGAAGCATCAGCACTTTGAGAAGCCCAGCGAGCGCCGGAAACGCAGAGAGAATGCTGCGCGCCGGAAAATTCGCAAGCTGATGGCGGAACAACAGCGTTAATCGACCGAAACGGGAGGCAACATCATGGCTCTGCAAGAACAGTTGATGGCCGATATGAAAGAGGCGATGAAGGCCAAAGATAAGATTCGCCTGGAAACCATTCGTGGATTGCGAGCGCAACTGAAAAACGCCGAAATCGACAAAGGGCGCCCGCTCAGCGAGGAAGAAGAAATCCAGGTGCTGATGAGTGCGGTAAAAAAGCGCAAGGAATCCATCGAGCAATTCCGTGCGGTCAATCGCCTGGACCGAGCAGCCGAAGAGGAACAGGAGTTGAAAATTATCCAGCAGTATCTACCGGAACAAATGAGCGAAGAGGAAATTACCCGGCTGGTCGATCAGGTGATCCAGGAAGTTGGCGCCAGC
>JALWDQ010000046.1:0-18088 GCA_027039625.1 Calditrichia bacterium
AGCGCAACGCGCTCGGACAGGGATAGCCCGGGGCGCAGCCCCAGGTAACGGAGCATTCAGGCAGCACACCAAGCCCTGTTCCATCCCGGAAGGATCCTGCGGAAAGGGATCCCTCTGGGAAAGGGGTGAAATGTAAATAAAATGGTTTCATCCAAAAAATTGTTGAATGGGGCTAATGCAACGGTTGCGGCAATGGTGCAGATTTAGCATTGGATTTGATTTTGTATTTAATTGTTTCGCTCTTTCAGAGCTCCTGAGCATTTTGTCATTCTTCTATACCTAGGGCTGCGCCCTGGGCTACCTAAATGTGACCCCTTCAGGGTCTTTTTTCCTAATTTACCCTCCCGTCGCGTTGTGATGGGTTTCAACCAGATCGTCAACATTTGTTTTGACGTTTAAACCGAGCGCAAC
Source organism: Calditrichia bacterium (assembly GCA_027039625.1). Taxonomy (GTDB): domain Bacteria; phylum Calditrichota; class Calditrichia; order RBG-13-44-9; family RBG-13-44-9; genus JALXCH01. Next base: position 412 of record JALWDQ010000046.1, read on the forward strand.
GCGCTCGCACATACGCAACATCCTGTTGGACGGATAGCCCGGGGCGCAACCCGAAAAAGCCGTCCCAACAGGGACGGCATGCTCTTATCCCACAAATTCATTTGTGGGAACAAATTTTAGGATGTACCCTTCACCAATAGATAACCGTACTCCCGCTCCACCGCTTTGAGCACCTGCAGGAACTGGTGGAATCCCTTCGTGTTCGCCGGCCAATCGGAATGGCGCAGGGAACCATCGGCATGGAGTTCCACCCGACCGACCTTCCCACCGTAACGAACCCGGAAAACACTGCTGCCATTTTGAGAAATGCGGTAAAACCCTTCGTTCTGGCTGTCAGAAAAATCGACTTCACTCCAGAAAATGGTAATTTTTTCTTTGTACGGTGCACCCTGGTAGGGGCAGAAAGTCTCACAATTGCCGCATTCGTTGCACATGCCGTCCAGATGCACAATCTGTTTCGCATCGCGGAAGGCGCCATTCCCGGAGGGCACCGCGATAGCCACGTTGGCGCGATTGGGACATACCTCCACGCATTTGTCGCACACAAGATTGCAAGCCAGGCAGCGCGCGGCTTCCTGATGATGATCCTCCGTACTCATCGGAACCACCGTTCCTTTGCGCAGGGTAATCTCTTCCAGCCGCTTGCCATTGTCAAACAACTGCCGGAAGTCCGGCAGCGGTTTCACCGTAAATCCCGCCTTGCGAATAATCGCTTCCGCCGCCTTCTTACCATCGGCTATGGATTCCACCACAGTAGAAGGACCCCGCAGGGCATCGCCGCCAATGAACACATTTTCCACCGTGGTCTCGTTGGTCTCCCGATTCACCAGCACCCGCTGGCGCTCATCGAACAGAATCCCGTTTTCCACCAGGTAGCGGTATTCCACCTCCTCCCCGATGGCGGAGATTACCGTATCCACCGGCAGGTATTCGAACGCCCCTTCCACGGGATGCACGCTGCGGCGCCCGTCCGCTTCCCGCTCGCCCAGTTCCATCCGCTGGCATTTCAATGCTCCATTCTCCCATCCCACCGGTAGCAGCAACTCGCGGAAGATTACTCCTTCCGCAATGGCCGCCTGGTACTCCTCCAGGTCTGCGGGCATGTATTGCCGGGTACGACGGTAAATCAGGTACACCGTTTCCACACCGGGACTCCGTAACGCTGCCCTGGCGGCATCCATAGCCGTATTGCCTCCCCCCACCACGGCAACCGTTTTTCCCAGGGAGATTTTTTCCTCCTTCCGGTACCGGCGCAGGAACTCCAGCGCTTCCAGCTGAAGCCCGCCGGAGCCGCTCAATTTCAGGTGACGGGGTCGCGCCGCGCCAATCCCGATAAAAATGTACTGAAATCCCTGCGATTTCAGCTCTGCCACCGAAAAATCCTCCCGGGCGCCAAACACAAACTGCACACCATGCCGCCGCACAAACTCCACATCGCGGTCGATGGCACTCTGGGGCAGGCGGAAAGGTGGAATCACGTGCTGCACCACTCCCCCGGCACGCGCTTCTTTCTCGAACACCATTACCTGAAATCCTGCTTTCGCCAGAAAATACGCTGCGGAGAGTCCCGCCGGACCCGCACCCACCACCGCTACTTTAATTCCGTTCGAAGGGGCTACCAGGTGAGCGGCATGTTTTTCCAGATACGCCTCATAAGCTGCCTCTGCCGCCACTTTCTTCATCTCCCGAATGTACACCGGATCCTCGTAATCCCAGCGGGTGCAATGGTACATGCACTGATGGTCGCAGATGTAGCCGGTAATGTGCGGCAAGGGATTGGTCTCCACAATCACCTCAAACGCTTCCAGATAACGTCCCTCCTCCACCAGCCGAATGTACTCCGCCACATCCTGGTGGATGGGACAGGCTTCGCGGCAGGGGGAAAGGTAGCAATCCGTTTGCGGCAGGGGACGAGAAATTTTGATGCTTTCCACCTCCCGGCGCTCCTTGTGATAATAGCGATCCCCAACGGCTGCTTCCGCCAGTTCGGTAAGGCCTGCGGTGTCGATGCGTTTGCCGTTGAACCAGTTTGTCCAATCCCTGCTTTCCACCCGGGTTACCATCTGCTGCAAACGCAGGTAACCGCCCGGTTTCAGCAACTCGGTCACCAAGGTCATCGGAAATATGCCCGTTTGCAGGATGCGTTCCACGTTGTAGATGGAAGCACCTCCGGAATAGGAAATGTTAAGCGCTCCGTCGAATTCCGCCGCCAGCCGCGCCGCCAGATTGATGGTGAGCGGAAAAAGCGAACGTCCTGACATGTACATCTCCTCTCCGGGCAAGCGTTTCAGGGTGTTCCTCATCCCCAGGGTATTGGAAAGTTTAATGCCAAACTCCCTCCCGTGCTCGGCAGCAAACGCCTGCAGGCGGCGGATCATGGGCACCGCCTCGGCATACTGGAGGTCATGCTCAAATGCCCCGCGATCCAGTTCCATGTACCCGTAGCCCAGCTCATTTAACATGCGGCGCACCGTGTTGTAACCCAGCAGGGTGGGATTCAATTTCACGTAAGTGTGCAGCCCCTTCTCCGCAATGAGGTAGCGGGCAATGGCTTCGATTTCTTCCGGGGGACAACCGTGCATGGTAGAGAGGGTAACAGAGCGGGAGATGTGCGGCGAGATGGTTTGCACCGTTTCCACCAGATGTTTCATTCGCTCCTGCGATGCTTCACCCGCCGCCTGTTCCAGCAACTCCCGGAATTCCGGCTGCTGCAATTTTTCCAGTAAAATTTTCCGGTAGGAATGGAATAACTCGCTCTGCGAGGCATCCATGAGTTCATTAATAAATCGATCCATCCGCGGGGTTTTGATGCCTTCCAGGTCGTACCCCACGCTCATATTGAACACAAATCCCCGTTCCGGCACCGCCGAAAGTCCCAGCCATTCCTTCAGGAAATGAAGTAAGAACCAGGCCTTCAGATACTCGGCGTAGGACTGCTCCAGAGTGAGCTCCTGCGACCACTCCACATTGTACCCCTCGTCCTGCGCATCGATGCACGGTTTGTCGATCTCCAGCCGGTCTAACTTCTGCACCGTTTTCAATTCCATGAAGCGACCACCCACCAGGTAAGCCACAACGATGTTCTGGGTGAGCTGGGTGTGTGGTCCCGCTGCCGGACCCAACGGAGTTTCCAGCACTTCACCAAAAATGGTGATGGTGGCAGAAGAGGGTTTATGGAAAAACCGTTCCCGGGGAATGCCAAAAATGCTGTGGGAACGGTGAAGTTCCTGTACTATCCAGTCCAGTAAATTTTCGAAAGGAATGGGGCGCATTTTGTCGGACATAACGATACCTTTCTTTTTTTTCAACGTCCATGATGTAAACTTAGTTAAAATAAAAGAAAACACTGGAGGATTCTACCGGAAAAAAATCTTTCCGGCAGGGTCCATTTTTCAATGTAGGACTGGGTTTGCCCTCCATAAAATATTAACTTTTGTCATCATGGATTTTTCAGGTTAACGTTGCAGGAGGTACATAAACATGAAAAATAAATTTACACTAATTTTATTGATTCTGATTCCAATTCTGGTTTTGGCTCAATCTCATCAGTGGGAGCGGACCAATCCCGGAGGTGGTGGTGCCTTTAGCACCATTGGAGCCGGGCCCACCGGGATTGTGATAGCCGGGAGTGACTTAAGTGGAGCCTATCGCAGTATGGATGGCGGGCAGACGTGGGACGTTATTGGAGCAAGTAGCGGATTAACGGAAACCCATGTCTCCGGCATTGGATTTCATCGTTTCGACGGGAACATCATTTATCTGGGAACGGAAAATGGTATTTTCCGAAGCGAGGACGGAGGCGAAACTTTGGTAAAGGTGTTACAATCGGGGTATATTACCGATATTGAGTTTGCCACCAGTCAACCCGGGGTGGGATATGCCGCTTATCATCCCTACTGGAATGCCCTTCAGGGAGAAATTTACAAATCCACCGACAACGGATACACCTGGAATCCGGTGAGCACGAATTTACCCGCCAATATCCGTATTCTAAAAATAGAGATTGACCCCACAAATGCCGATGTGGTGTATATTCTTACCGGACAGGGACGATTTGCCTGCGGTCCTGCGGATGTCTTTAAAAGTACAGACGGGGGAATCACCTGGATAAATCTTACTTCTCAATTACCCGAAATTCTAGATTTTGCAATCGACCCCACCAATCCCCAGAATATTTACCTGACCACCATGCATGTCGACTGCAACGCCTTATGGTACTGGACGGATCTGGAAGGCGATTTGTATAAAAGCACCGATGGCGGAAACAACTGGGGGACGCCGTTATATCATTTAACGGGCGTAATTTTTTTAGATCCTTCCAATCCCAATATTATTAGACTCATCGATCCCCGGGAACCTTATCCCTGGATACCCACTGCCGGTACCTGGACTTCTACGGATGGCGGACATACCTTTACGAAAACGGGGGATGTGAATAACTGGGATACCTTTTTTATTACCGACCCGATTTTTCGTTATAGTTCCAGTTATAACGGCATTTGCAAGACGCTGGGTCAAGACCTCTCCAACCCGAACACCATTTACTGGGTGAATTCCCAGTGGGCGTTTAAAAGCACCGATAACGGAACGATTTTCCAGAACGTTTTTACCACCGAGGTTTCCCCTGGCTGGTGGCGCAGCCGCGGATTCGACAACGTGGATGTGCTGGATATCGCCATCAACGAAAGTCATCCCGATACGCTTTTCATTGCCTACTTCGATATGGGAATCTGGCGCAGTTTTGACGGCGGTGCAAGCTGGCAGAGTTGTAACGATTATTATTTTACCGGAAGCTGGAACGGTCAGGGAGGAAATTGCCATACCATCCTTTCGGATCCCCAACGTCCCAATGTCGTCTGGGCGTCCCAATCCGAAAATCAGAACGGAGAATATCCCACCTATTTAATCAAAAACACCCAGACCGGCGATAGTACCGCCTGGGTGGCATCGCATACGGGACTCCCCCTTCAGGAAATCATTGGTCTTTCTCTGGATAGAACCAGTCCGGTGAATAACCGAACGTTGTTTGTCACGGCAGAGGGCGATGTTTACAAAAGCAGTGATGATGGCGCCACCTGGACCCTGGTGTTCGATTGTGATGGTTGCCGTTTCACGGCTGTGGATTATTTTAACGGACAGCTGGTGTACGCCGGTGGGGAAAACGGTGTGTGGCGCTCCCAGGATGGTGGCCTCACCTGGACGGACATCAGCCTTCCGGAAATGAAAGCTACACCGGGGAATAGCTATTGGGACTACACCTCATACGATGGTGTCTTTGATGTTCGCACCGATCCCGATCAACCCGGCCGGGTTTATGTAACTGTATTAGGAGAAAATAAAGGTCTGTACCGAAGCGACGACCAGGGGAATAGCTGGACGAAACTGCTCACCGATGATTTTATGCGCAAGGTCGCCATTGTTCCCGGGCACAACCACCTTATTTATGCGACTTCTTCTTCCGCCATTTCGGAAGGGGGATACGATCCGGCTTCCCACGGAATCTGGTTTTCCCACGACTCGGGGCAGAGCTGGAGCCAGCAAAACCAGGGAATGGCCTGGCCCTTTGCCCTGACCGTTGCGGTAAGCATGGGAGATATTCCCACGGTGTTTGTGGGTTCCCCGGGTACCGGTTTTCAAAAATCTCCAATTCCCATTTCAACATCAATAAACAACAATACTTCACATAGAAGTAATTTCCGAATTTTCCCCAATCCCACCACCAACCGGATTTTTATTCATAGCGAATTGCCTTACGAGCGCATCAAAGTGTACAATGTTCTGGGGGAGTTAGTGGTGGAGAAAACCGGATTTTCCCTCAACAATTCCATAGAGATGTCACATTTAAGCAAGGGAGTTTATTTTATTCGGATTGAGGGTAAAAAGATAACCGGTGTAAAAATTTATCGAATCGTTAAGCAGTAGAGAACTCAAGAATGGGAATGCCAGGGAAGACTAAAAACAACGTTGGTTCTGGAAAGAGGTGCATGGGACGGGATAAGCCCGATGCTGCAATAATTTTTTAGGAGACGAGGCTCTCTCTGTTTGTCCGCTTCCTGGAAAAATGGAAAAGTATCCTGAAAAGATACAAAGGATGGTATCGTGCAAAATAATGGGAATAAAAGGGCAGGGGAAATTTTTCCATGAATGTGAAATGATAATTTTAAAACCCGAAATTCAGGATTGGTAGGTTAAAATCCGAGCCTGGAATTTCATACTTTATTGGCATTTGTACTCTGGAATCTGGAAGTTGCATTTTGGAATTTGTTATTTGGAAATTGTTATTTGGAATTTGTTATTTGGAAATTGTTATTTGGAATTTGCATTTAGAATATTCCCGGAATCAGGCGAGAGGTTTTCTGGCAGTAAATTTCGTACTCTTTTCCGAATGCTTCCCGTAGTGCAGCTTCTTCCAGCCGAATGCGATAGAGAAAAATTGCCGTAATGGGTAGAAAAATGATTGTGAGGCTAAACCAGCTTCCCAGGGCAATTCCCAGCCCAAAGAAGGAAAGCAGTGCTCCGGCATAAGCAGGATGCCGGATTTTACCATACACGCCGTGCTGAATAAGCTGGTGATCGGGCAGAATGTCCACATTGCTGGTAAAGAATCGTTTCAGGGTAAACACGGAACTCCAGCGCAGGATAAGTCCCAGAACGATGAGCAGCATTCCTCCAATTAGCAAAGGAGGGTGGGGCAGTGGTAGATCTCCCAACCCGTGACGCGCGCCCCACACCCCAATGCTTACCGAGGCGGTAATGATAATCCACAACAGCCGGAGCGAATTGCGATCGTGTTTACTGGCGGTTGTACTTCCGGAGCGGGTGTACCACCCGATGGCAATTTCCGAAATTACCCAGAGGATAGAAAGGCCGACGAAAATGTTCCACAACATAATTTATTCTTGTTTTTGCTCAATTTAATATGAACGAAAGAGAAAGGAAAATATTTTGTGAGCGGAGAGAGCTCAGTCCAGATGGAATTCTGCAGGAGGAACGGATGGGCTCCCGATATAAGGCTGCCAATAATGCTCTATTAGTGGCAGTAAATGACCGGGCATGAACGGGAGAAGGCATTTTTCACTTTTTTTAGTGTCTTTCCGTAGGCCCAATATCTGACTGGCTATTCGGTGTATTCTATGGCTTCTATGGTTTCTGTGCTTTCTGTGGTTCATATCTTCATTCTCCCTTGTGGTTGCAAAAATCAATTCAAAATTACTAAGTAATTCAACCTTGCGTGAGACGGTAGAATAAGGAAGGAAGATTACTGCGATTCCCGCTTGCGGGTGCTCCAGCGAAATAAAAAGTAAGCAATTCCCAGAAAAACCAGAAGGGTTAGCACGTAGGTGTTGTACGTTTTTACAAATTGCACCACTTCCTGCCAGTTTTTTCCCAGAGAGGCGCCCAGGTAAATCAGCAGGCCATTCCAGATGGCGCAGCTAACCAATGCCAGCAGAAACACCGGTACCGGTCGCATGCGGGTTAATCCCGCTGCCAGCGAAATAACCGAACGTGCTCCCGATAAAAACCGGTTAGCCAGCACCACCCAGTAACCGAATCGCTGAAACCAGGCTTCCACCCGCTGAATGTGATTCTTTGCCATCCATTTTGCCTGGTATTTTTCCAGCACTTTCCATTCCAGATAAAATGCGATTCCGTAGATGGTCATAAATCCTGTAATACTCCCCAGGGTGGTGGCTATGTACACTCCCCAGAAGTTCAGTACCCCGCGTCCGACCAGATAGGCGCCAAAAATCGTAACCGTGTCGCCCGGAATGGGAGGGAAAACGTTTTCCACAAAAGCGCTCGCAAAGAGAAATGCGTACGCAATAATTGGATCCACATGCTGCAAATTGAATAGAAAACTTTCCATGAACTAACGTTCTTTTTTATTTAAAATCACAATCGCCAGCGCGGCAATACCTTCCTTCCGTCCGGTAAAACCCAGATATTCCGTGGTGGTGGCTTTAACCGAGATGCGTTCCAGGTCGCACCAGAGTGTATCGGCAATCTTTTGCCGCATTGCGGGAATGTGGGGAGACAATCGCGGTTCCTGGGCAATAACCACGGCATCCAGATTATTCAACTGGTAACCTTCGTTATTAATCAGAGTCTGTACCTTTTTTAATAAAACCACAGAGGAGATATCTTTCCATTCCGGAGAAGTGTCCGGGAAGTGCCTGCCAATGTCTCCCAGCGCCAGGGCACCCAGCATGGCATCCATGATGGCATGGAGGAGCACATCGGCATCCGAATGCCCGGCCAGCCCTCTTTCGTAAGGGATGTTGACACCGCCTAAAACAAGCGGACGATTTTCGGCAAATCCATGAACATCAAATCCGATTCCCGTGCGAAGCAGCATCTCTCCTCCTGGCGTTATGTTTTGACGGAAGACCTGACGTTCGGGAGAAATGATCTGGTAAAATCTGCGGTGCGCCGGAATGGAAAAGAATTGGTTCTCCCGTAAATATTGTATTTCTTAAATAAAAAATCTGTTCAGGCTTCCGTTTTATGGTGGAAAATTTATGGTGAATTACAGTCATTGCTTTATTCGAGGTTTTCTTCTTCCGGGAAATAAATGGAGAGCAGTCGTTCTGCCACGGGAATATCTTCCGGGGTGGTAATTTTAATGTTGTAGGGGTCGCCGGGAACTAACCGGATGGGGTGGTTCTGCTGCTCCAGCAGGCTGGCGTCGTCCGTGGCGTAAAATTGTTCTTCCCGGGCGCGCCGATGGGCTTGTAGGATCAGCGGGTAACGAAACACCTGCGGGGTTTGTACCTGCCAGATATTTTCCCGGGTTACAGTGTGCACTACCTGATTCTCCTGCGCTTTTTTCAGGGTATCCCGGGCCGGTATTCCCGGAATAGCGGCTCCAGTGGATTCCGCTTCCCGTAAGAGGCGTTCCACCAATTCTTTCCGCACAAACGGTCGCACCCCATCGTGAATCAGCACCCATTCCGTATCCGGATGCACCGCCTGGAGGCCGCGAAACACGGAATCCTGCCGTCGGGAGGCACCCACTACAATGTGCACATCCATGGGATTTAATCGGGGACCGACAATCTCCATGCTCACCTTGCGAATATCATCGGGAGGAACCACCAGTACAATCTCCTGTAACCAGGAGAACCGGGTAAAAGCGCGCAGCGTCCATTTCAGAATCGCTTCCCCGCCAATGCGCAAATATTGTTTGCGCGTGTGGGTACCCATGCGTTTGCCGCTACCGGCAGCAGTGATGACGCAGGCAATGCGCACTCCCGTTTCCCCCTTTGGTGTCAATGTTTCATATTCCATCATTTTTTACTTGAAAATCCTTGAAACCGCTAACATTACCACCATTTTTTCTTGAAAGTTTCCCGGAATAAGCTCCCGGACCTGCTTTCTTATTCGAAGCAATTTAAACAATCAAAAGAATCTTTTTTGCCCTTATTTTACCTCCACAAAGGTGATGCGAGTTTCTACCCGACCAAACGAGCGTTGAAGCAGGGTTAATTTCACCACATCGCCTTCCTTAAAGGTGGCGAGCTTTTTATGAAAATCGTCCACATTGGCAATCGGCATATCGTTAATTGCCACTACCACTTCTCCGGGAAGCACGTTAGCATTATTAGCCGGGCTGAGTGGTTCAATCTGTTCAATAAAAATTCCGTGTTCCGTATTGAATTTTTCCTTTTCTTCCTGGGTTAATTCTCGAATTTCCATACCCAGATCCGGGTAGTGTTCTTTCCCTTTTTGGGCTAAAGCAGGGGTGCGCGGGCGCTCGGTGGGAGCTTCCCCTAATTTGACGTGTACGGTTTGTTCCTGTTTATCCCGCCAGATGCCCAGTACGACCTCCTCGCCGGGATGCCGCTCGGCGATGCGAATCTGAAGGTCGTTTACAGACACCACCGTATCGCCATCGACAGTGAGAATGACATCGCCGGGTTTGAGTCCCGCTTGTTCTGCGGGATAGCCCGGTTCCAGGGACTGGATAAGCACACCCATCGGTCTGGGAAGACCAACACCCTTTGCCACGGTATTATCCACAGGGCTAATGGTAACCCCGATGAGTGCCCGTCTCACTCGCCCGTATTTCAGGAGGTCGTCCACCACTTTGCGGGCTAAATTACTGGGAATGGCAAATCCGTATCCCTGGTACAATCCCGTGCGGGTAGCAATGGCGGTGTTGATACCGATGACTTCCCCTTTCAGGTTAACCAGGGCGCCACCACTGTTGCCGGGATTAATCACCGCATCGGTTTGGATGAAATTTTCCACCCCGTAGCGTTCGTTGATGATGCGGATATCCCGTCCCAGCGCGCTGACAATGCCCGCGGTAATTGTGGAGGTGAAATTCAAAGGGCTTCCGACCGCCAGCACCCATTCCCCGATGCGTACACTGTCGGAATTCCCCAGGCAAGCTGCAGGCAGATTCTCGGCATCAATTTTCAGCAGGGCAATGTCTGTGGTGGGATCCCCACCGTAATAGCGCGCCGGAAACTCCCGTTTATCAAACAAAATAACTCGATATTCCGTGGCATTTTCCACTACATGGTAATTGGTTAGAATGTAGCCGTTGGAGCTGATGATGATTCCGGAGCCTGAACCTTTGCCGAACGGTTCTTCCCGGGGATTGGGGTGTTTCTTCCAGAAAAATTTATGATTTTCGTCTTTAGGTGGAGGGGTAAACAGCACCTGGCTTTCGATGGTTACCACAGCGGAAAGAATCCGCTCCGCTGCGCGGGTAAAAATGGGATTGGGATTTCCCGGAGGAAAAAGCTTACCGAAGTTAAGATTCTCCGTAGGCGGAAGAGATTTCCACTCAATGCTGTCCGGCGCAGGGGGAGGGGCAGGTGTTTCGGCTTCGACTTCAGTTCCGGAAGTATCTTCTTCCTGCGGCCGTGAAGGTGGATAATAAAAAGAAGTATCCTGCGGCTGTGGTCTCGAATAACCGGGTTGTTTCTCTCCTCTGGCATACCGTTTTTGCGCTTCCTGAGAAACAAATATGATGTACACTACTCCGGCAATCATAGCAATGCCAATGAGCAGGGTGAAAATGCGTTTAAGATATTCCATGATGCGATCCTTTATCTACCAGGTTTAGAAATTTCTGGTTTTGTCATTTTTCGCGGGAAAATTACAAAAAAAATGCCGAAAAAGAAACAACCGATTCCGGAAGTATGGTTTTTGCGCTCTAAAAAAATAATCTCTTAAAAGAGCCTTACCCCGGGTAGCTTGGTGAAAAATATCGATTCTCGAGCGGTTGAGCTGTGGGGCTCTGAATCCTCTTCTCAAAAAAAAATCCCCGTGGCGAGCACGGGGACAACACTGGATGTTATGGAAAAGAAATTAATCTTCGCTGCCGCGCAGGATGAGTAATCGAATCAGTTGCATCAGTGCCATGGCGGTAGCAGCGACGTAAGTAAGGGCTGCGGCGTTCAGTACTTTGCGGGCACCGTCCACTTCCTGGGGTGCCAGGAATCCGTGAGATTGCAATTGCACCAGTGCCCGGCTACTGGCATTGAATTCCACCGGCAGCGTAATGACATGAAACGCTACCACCGCAGCATAGAAAAGTATCCCCAGATCCATCAGAAACGGGGTGCGCAGGAAAAATCCCAAAATAAACAGGGGAAATGCCAGCCAGGAGCCAAAATTGGTAACCGGTAAGATGGCATGGCGCAGTTGCAGAGGGAAATATCCCGTGTGATGCTGAATCACATGTCCGCACTCGTGGGCCGCAATTGCTACCGCCGCTAACGATGTTCCCCGATAATTTTCCGTAGAAAGCCGCACTTTCTTTACCCGGGGATCGTAATGGTCACTCAGAGTTCCTTCGGTCTCTTCCACTTCCACATCGTGGATGCCGTTCAGGTTAAGGATTTCGCGCGCCGCCTGATATCCGGTCATTCCCCGAAAATTTTTAATCTGACTATATCGTGCGTAAGCGCTTTTTACCTTCACCTGAGCATAAATAGCTAAAAACAGTGCTGGAATCAGCAAAATCATTGTTGGATCCCAGAAAAACATAAACGACCTCCATTAATTTTTTCCCTATAAAAATTAAGCAATTTTTAACCAAACTCAAACAGTTTTGTTCCAGGTGCGAATCGGTGAGAGATGTAACAAAGTCGGGGACAGAAGGAGAAATTCGGGTTGATTTACAAAATTGCTATTGGTAAAATCCAGCCGTTTAAATTGGAGATTCTTCTCTAATATTGGTGTGTTAATAAAGGCCTTTAGGAAAAATAGATTTACTCTTGGTGATGTGATAATTTTGTATTAATTTGTAGCACGTTAAATAATTATAAATAAGGTGTTTTTCGGAAATGGAAGATGGGAGGCGAATGGTAAGGGAAAAGTGGGATTTATATGAACCAAATTTCACATAATAAGCTAAATTTGAGTCAAAATAGTACAAGTTTTAAGTAAATTTGGTGTAGAACTTCCTTTTGGGTGCTTTTCATATTGGTTTATAAAATTAATATAAAACTTTGTTAAAATTTGCTCTATTAAAAATTCTATTTTAATACCAATTCTTAGAGTGTTAACATAATAATAAGGAGGCGTTCGTATGAGGCTCTCGCTGAAATGGGTTATTGTTTTGATTGGAGGGATGCTTCTATCCTTGCACGCACAAGATAAATTGACGATTCGGGGGCGTGTGACGGATGAAAACAACGAACCGCTCCCGGCGGCCAATATTGTGGTGCAGGGCACTCAGTACGGTACCATCACCGATGATGATGGAGTGTATTTCTTCTCCATCCCGGCACCCGAAGGCGAAATCACGGTGGAAGCCTACTATATTGGTTATCGCACCGGTCGCCAGAAGGTGACGCAAACCACCGGAACGGTAACGGTGAATTTTGTACTGAAGCTGGATGCCGTGAAGGGGGATGAGGTGGTTGTTACCGGTACTTCTGTGGCTACGGCACGTAAACAATTGGGAAATGCCATCTCCACGGTGGAATTTCGAGAAGTGCGGGAGAGTGGTGCCCGGTCGCTGGACCAGGCGCTGGCCGGAAAGGTTCCGGGTGCCATTGTGCAGCAAAACTCCGGTAACCCCGCCGGCGGTATTTCGGTGCGGTTGCGCGGTACCGGTACGGTGCTGGGTTCTGCCGACCCACTTTATATTGTGGATGGGGTGATTGTCAACAACGAATCCCCGGTGTTGCTGCGCCTGGGTGGTTATGCTCAGAACCGCCTGGTGGATATTAATCCCGAAGACATCGAACGCATCGAGGTGGTGAAAGGAGCAGCGGCAGCGGCACTGTATGGTTCCCGCGCCAACAATGGTGTGGTGCAAATCTTCACCAAGCGTGGCCGCCAGGGAAGACCTCGCATTACCTATTCTGCCAAAATGATGATTAATAGCCTGCGCAAGCGCTTCCCGGTGAATATGTATCCCTACAAAATGCAGGGCGATTCTCTGGTACCCGCTCAACGCTACGATTGGCAGGACTACATCTTCGAAACCAGTCCCGGTACCGAGCACTATCTCTCGGTTTCCGGAGGAACACCCACCACAAGTTACTTTGCTTCCGGGAGTTACTTTGCCAACGGAGGTATTGTTAGCAATTCTTCTTTTAAGCGAGTTTCTGCCCGTTTGCGTGTGGATCAAATCCTCAATACCTGGGCAAACCTGACTCTTTCCGGAAATTACATCTACTCCTGGAGCCATGAGATTCCCAATGGCGGTCTGGCCTCGAATTACGGTGCTCTTACCGGTTTCATTTTCGGCCCCAATACCATGGACATCAAACCGGATCCCGTAACTGGAAAATATCCCAAACCCATTCTGGCTAATCCTCTGGAGGTAATTGAGCGTTTCGATTTCAATCAACGGGTGAATCGCTTTATCGGAAACGCGCGTTTGATGCTTACGCCGTTTAAGGGCTGGAGTATGGATTACACCCTGGGTATAGATACCTACAACCAGGATGCAACGGCGTTCATTCCCATTGGTACCACGGCACCGGGTCTGGCCAACGGATTTAGCCGACATGCCACCCACGGTGTTCTGCAACTGAATAACGACCTGAATATTCGCTACCAGACGATGCTGGGTAGTTCGTTGAGTTCTACCACGCTGGTGGGTGGAACCATGCAGTACGAGCGGTTTCAGGATCTGGCCACCGAGGCGAAGGACATGAGTCCGGTTGTGCAAATAACGCCCGGCGGTGCCACCCAGGCGATTGGGGAATCCCGTGCCGAACGGGTGATTTACGGATTCTTTGCGCAGCAAACGTTCGGTTTCCGCAATCGGTTGTTCGCAACCGTTGCCGGTCGTTTCGATGCTTCTTCGGTCTTCGGCGAAAACGAACGCTGGCAGTTCTATCCCAAAGCTAGCCTCTCCTATCTGCTTTCTGAGGAAGGCTTCTGGAAAAATGGGGCTACCGGCAAGTATTTACCCTATTTAAAACTGCGCGCTTCGCTGGGAGAGAGCGGTGGTTTAACCGCTATTGGCCCCTACGACCGCTTCACCAAATTTGTACCGGTTTCCTACGATTCCAAATCCGGTCTGATTCCCAGCACTCAATTAGGAGCCGAGGACATTCGCCCCGAACGCCAGCGCGAACTGGAATTGGGTGCGGATTTTGGTTTCTGGGATAATCGCATCGGTCTGGAATTTACCTATTACGACCAGTACACCACAGATCTGTTGCTGTTCCGCTCCATTGCTCCTTCGACCGGATTTACCACCAAGCTGGAAAATGTGGGTACCCTCAAGAATAAAGGTATAGAGCTCCTGTTCCGGGGTATTTTGCTGGACAAACCCAAATTCAAATGGAACACCACGGTTACCTATGCACGCAATCGTAACGAAGTGAACGGAATTGAGGAAGATATTCTGCGATTCGCCAGTGGTTGGGGATTGGTGGCGGCAGCAAATGGATATCCCTTGCCGGTATTTTACGGTACGAAGTTCGAGCGCAATCCCGATGGTTCCATAAAACTGGATGATGACGGTTTACCGGTAAAAGCCGCAGAACGCGGGATTATCGGAGATCCCAATCCAGACTTTACCGGTTCCTGGATTAATGAATTCCGCTTCTTCAAGAACTGGAGTTTGCGGGCACAACTGGATGTGGTGTGGGGTCAGGATGTGTTGAACTTCACCCGCCGCCTGGGTTCCCTCTATGTGTTTGGAACTTCCAAGGATTACGAGAAAGAGTTGAAAGGCGAGTTGCCCCCCGGATACAACAAACGCGTCTTTAGTATCTTTGAACACTGGATCGAAGACGGCTCTTTCATCAAACTGCGTGAACTATCCCTCACCTACACATGGTATCCTCAATTTTCCGGGGTCAGCAGTGTGCGCTTCAGCCTGATTGGTCGCAATCTGTTCTCCTGGGACGATTACCAGGGCTACGATCCGGAAGTGAATGTGGGTGGGCAGCGTACGGTGGTGCGCGGATTTGATTTCGTGGAAGTGCCCATTCCTCGGACCATTCAGTTCGGTATTTCGGTGGATCTCTAAACAAGGAGGGATGCCATGTTAAAGAATAAAAGACAACAAAATGAACTGGAGGGATATGCAATGAAACTCCGTAAATTTTTGCCATACATTTCGCTGGTATTCATACTGGCACTGCTGTTGGCTCTGGCGGGATGCAGTCTGGATGTCACCGACCCCAACAGTGCCAGTGAAGAATCGGTGTTGAATACTCCGGAGGGAATTATTTCCCTGGCTGTGGGAATTCAGCAAGCCTATGCTACCAATCTATTCCATCGTCAGGTGTTTACCACCGCAGTTACCGCCCGGGAAATGGCGGTAAACAATACCTTTGCCAATCTGGTGGAGTTGGAAAATGGTGGCACGGAACTGAGCGGCGATAACGAAGGATTAATCGGGTGGTGGAACAATGCCTACAAAGTGATTGGAATGGCTGAGGATCTGATTGAGAATACTCCCAAAGTGAAAATGGATCCCGGAACGAAAAGCGGCATCATTGCTCTGGCGAAACTGATGAAGGCAATGGCGATTGGCGGACTTGCTACCGGCTGGGAAAAAATGCCGATAAATACGGATAAAAATGGGAAAGCTGAGTTTGTGGATCGCATCCAGGCCCTGCAATATGCAGTGGATTTGCTCACGGAAGCGCTGAACGAAATTAATGAGACTATACCTTCGGATGAATTCAATTCCAATGTTTTGAATCAGGGGCTGGATTTGAAAAACACCATCCAGCTGTACCTGGCGCGCTTCAAGCTGTTTGCGGGCGATTATAGTGGTGCACTCAATGCCGCCAATGCCGTGGATCCGAACGCCGTTTCCATGTTTGTGTACGACGACCTGAACCAGAATCCGTTCTGGAATAATACCCAGACCACTCCCAACTACGCTCCGCGGGATTATTTCGGTGTTCACTATCCGGATGCCGATACTGCCGATGCCCGGTTGGCCTTTTTCATGAGTAAATCCGATGCCCAGTCCAATCCTCACGGCTATCCCATCGAGGATTGGAATTCGCCTTTCTATGCTTCGGCGGTGGCTTCGGTGCCGGTGTATGTACCGGGCGAGATTCATCTGATTAAGGCAGAAGTCTATTTGAATCAGGGCGATATTACCAGCGCGATTAATGAAATTAACATCATTCGCACGAAAACGGCGGCGGACGATCCGCTGGGCATTGGTGCAGGGCTGGCCCCTTATTCCGGTCCTGCTAACGAGGATTCGGTGCGCGAGGAACTTTTCCGCCAGCGAGCTGCCGAGCTGTTTGGACAGGGATTGCGCCTGGAAGATGAACGCCGTCTGGGGCAACCGGGCCCCGATCCCTCCGATGCTTTCCAGCGCAGCCGCAATTACTATCCGTATCCTTCGAACGAGCGGAAAAATAATCCCAACACGCCGCCAGATCCCAACATTTAGCGGTTCTAACTTTTCCCCTTTTTTCGGAAGGCGCTTTTCCGGTTTTCCCGGAGGCGCCTTCTTTTTTTACGGGAAGCGGGATCCGCTTTTCAGCAGAAATTCCGGTAAAGTCGAGCGATGCCTTCCTCCTTCCGTAGTTCTCCCCTCAATTTCGAAAGGGGGGAGAGAAAAATCCTTTTTATTGACAATTTTAACTGTGGGGAAGTGTGGGAAGGATTGCCCTTCTCAGAAAGGTAGTTCGTGAATTAAACAGAAAACTTACCCTTTGGCTCATTCTGTTGAATTAAGGGGAATATCATTTCTGCTCCAGATGTCTTCCAATTATTCGGGTTCACCAAAAGATAATGTAAGAAATTGCAAACCCGCGGAATGCTCCTCGAAGGGGAAAATCACCGTAAAATCACTTTC
Source organism: Calditrichia bacterium (assembly GCA_027039625.1). Taxonomy (GTDB): domain Bacteria; phylum Calditrichota; class Calditrichia; order RBG-13-44-9; family RBG-13-44-9; genus JALXCH01. The sequence continues at coordinate 17,669 of JALWDQ010000046.1, forward strand.
TTTAATAATTGACACTTCTGTCTGTTCATGTTATATTTGCTATTCAAATTGAGGGCGGTTCGGTGAAAAAAATTGCAGTTTTTGCCTCAGGAAGAGGGAGTAATTTCCAGGCAATTCACCGGAACATTGAACAGGGTGAGCTTCCTGCCCGTATTCAGTGCTTGATTACGGATAATTCCAATGCAGGGGCACTTCAATATGCCAGCGAAAAACACATCCCTGTGTACATCATACCGCCCCGAGAATACTCTTCTGGCGAAGCGTTTGGAAACGCCTTGCTGGAGGTATTAAAACGCCACCAGGTGGAATGGATTATCCTGGCGGGTTATCTGAAAAAAATTCCGGAAAATGTAGTGGAAGCCTATTCGAACCGAATCGTCAACATTCATCCGGCTCTGCTTCCGGCCTTTGGCGGAAAAG
>JALWDQ010000047.1:0-1842 GCA_027039625.1 Calditrichia bacterium
ATTAACGATTACAACCAGCGTAATCCGGAACATCCGGTTAAAGATACCCGGGAATTATTTCAGCGGTATTATCGCAACGAACCGGAGGCGCAGGAGACCATTGCTCGCACCCTGGTGTATCTGGGAGCAGGATTGGCTAATATCATCAACATTTTTAATCCTGAGATGATTATTGTAGGCGGCGGAGTGAGCGAGGCGGGGGATTGGTTTGTGGAATTAGCTGCCCGGGAAGCTTTTCGGCGAGCCATGTCTACCAGCTCCCAGGGAGTGGATATTCGCCGGGCGCGTCTGGGAAATCGGGCGGGAATGCTGGGGGCAGCGGCATTTGCCCTTCACATGATTGCCAAACGAGTTACGACACCATGAGCGCGTTTCGTTTCCCCGAAAATGCGGGAATCGGTGTGGTTGCTCCCGGTGAGTGGGTTACCGAAGAAGCCATCCGTCCTGCAGCGCAACTTTTGGAGTCTCTGGGCTATCGAGTCTATTTTGCACCGCATCTTTTCGGGAAGCATCGCTATTTTTCCGGCACGGTAGAGGAGCGGCTCAGCGATATTCACTATTTTTTGCAAAAGGAAGAGGTACAAATTATTTATGCCGCACGGGGTGGAGTAGGCAGTGCCCAGTTGCTTCCGCATCTGGATTTCGCAGCGTGGCAGCAGAGCCGGAAGTTGCTGGTGGGCTTCAGCGATGTTACCGCTCTACAGTGGGGATTGTGGGCACGTACGGGACTCCCTTCCATTTCGGGGATGACCCTCACCTTGCAGCTTCATGCAGAAAATCCTTACCTGACATTATTCCGGGAGATGCTTACCGGGGAGCGCTATTCTATTGGTGAGGCAGATTTGGTTAAATCCGGTACACGTGTAGTGCGTCCCGGAGAGGCGGAAGGGATATTGTTAGGTGGAACGTTGACCATCATTAACTCGCTGCTGGGAACACCTTTTTTCCCGGAACTGAACCAACCCATTATATTATTTCTGGAAGATGTTAAAGAACCGCTTTATCGGCTGGAGCGGTTGTTGGTGCAACTGCAGCAGGCGGGAGTGCTGGAAAAGGTGGTAGCACTGATTCTGGGGCGATTTTTGTGGCAGGATACCTGGCACGAACTCTGGCCGGTTTTCCAGTATCTTTTTCCACCGAACATTCCGGTTATCACGCACTTCCCCTACGGCCATTTTGCTGATGCCTGTCCCTTACCCATGGGAGTGTTTGCACGTCTTTCTACCGAGCCACTGAAACTGGTGTGGAAGTAAATTTTCTCTTTGCCATAAAAGACAAATTCCAAATCCCAAATCCCAAAAAACAAATTCCAAATTCCGATAATTTAGTAGATTTTTTCCGAATCTAACATTTTCCTTTGTTTTTAATTCGTGCACATTCGTGTGATTCGTGGTTAAATTCCTATTCGTTCCTGTGTTTGCAAAATTCAATTCAAAGTTATTTATTCTTTCTGTCGTCCTTACAGGACTTAAAATGGTGGGTGGAATTCCCATTCCCATGGCTGAAGGCCATGGGCTAAATTCTAAATTCTGTCGGCCACTCCGTGGCCTCGTACCCTGCCAGGGGAGGTGACTTTTTTAACGGAAGCAAAATATACACACCACAAGTCCGTACGAATCTAATAATTCATAATTCTTAATTCAAAATTCAAAACTACATTTGTGTCGCCCTTTCAGAGCTCATTTATTGTGGTGTTCTCTATTCCCAGGGCTGCGCCCTGGGCTATCCATGTGTGAGTGCTTCGCACTCTTGAGGCAAAAATTTATTGCTTTCATTCTTTTGCATCTTTGTTGGCTCTTTTTTAATCCCCTCCCAATATCGCGTTGTTTCACACCAACAAAT
>JALWDQ010000048.1:0-1841 GCA_027039625.1 Calditrichia bacterium
AGATAGCATTCCCAAACTGGTCGAATTGGTTGAAAATCAGATACTCATCGCTCTGGGCTTCCAGTTCGTGGCATTTGTCGTAAATCTCTTTCACGTTACTTTCGCAACCGGGGGTGGCGTACACCTCGGCACCCCGTTCGCGTAACCAGTCGAAACGTTCCTGGCTCATTTCTTCCGGTAAAATAGCCACGGCATGGACGCCCAATAAGGCAGAATTAAAAACCCCTCCACGGCAGTAGTTGCCGGTGGAAGGCCACACCGCTTTATGATATTCGGGGTTGAACCGCCCGGTTACCAGATAGGGAACCAGGCATCCGTAGGTGGCACCAACTTTATGCGCGCCGGTGGGGAAGAATTTCCCTACCAGTCCCACAATGCGCGCTCGTACCCCGGTAATCTCCGGAGGAATTTCCAGATAGTTGATGCCGTTTATTCCACCCGTTTGGGGATCGTTCCGCCAGTTGATGCGAAAAAGATTCAGGGGATGCAGTTCCTGCATATCGATTTGTTTAAGTTTTTCCACGATAGCCGTGGGAATAGTCTCGGGATGCTTCAGTTGCCGAAACGTGGGAAGAATAATCTTTTTCTCTCGCACCCGCTTCAGGGTTTTCTGATAAAAATCCTGATTTTGAATTTTCCAGTTCCAATCGAACATTCCTGCTCCTTTTCATTTACATGATGACGAGTTTCCGATTCTTCACAAATACGATAAATTTTTTTAAATCATGGTATTGCATAGAATAATAATTCATTCGCTCACACAAGAGTTGTTGCAAAAACAGTAACTGTTTGTGCTCCAACTACGGGGATAGAGCCTCAATCTGCATGTAAGGGACTCTCAGAAGTAGCGATTATCGAGTAAGATGCCGAACCCCATCCTCTCCGGCAACAATTACTTCGCTGGCAAGCCCAATAAATAAACCATGTTCCATGATGCCTGCTCGGTGGCATAGCTTCTGCGCCAGCATTTCGGGAGAATCGATGGGGCCGAACTGACAATCCAGAATCACATTGCCCTGATCGGTCTTAAAAAAGGTACCTTCCTCCGTTTCCCGGCGAGTTACTGCAGCACCCAGCGATTCCAGGTAGAGATATTCTGAGCGCCAGGCGAAAGGGAGAACTTCCACGGGAACATAGAACCGGGTGCCCAGTCGGGGACTCAGTTTCGATTCATCCACAATAATCACCACACGCTGGCTGGCCTGGGCCAGCACCTTCTCGCGCAACAGCGCTCCGCCGCCTCCTTTAATTAAATTAAGATGGGGATCCACCTCATCCGCTCCATCGATGGTTAAATCGATCATGGGATGCTGATCCAGGCTGGAAAGGGGGATGTTGAGCTTTTGTGCCAGTTGCGCAGTAGTAATGGAACTGGGTATCCCTACGATGTTTTCCAGTTCACCGTTCTTTAGCTTACGCGCAATCTCTTCCAGAGCAAACCGGGTGGTGCTTCCGGTTCCCAATCCTAATACCATTCCACTTCGTACCTGCCGGACTGCTTCCTCGGCAGCCATTTTCTTTAGCATCTCCGGTTTCATAAGGGCTCCTCCAATGGATTCATTCCTTGATTCCCTTAAGTGTTAAAATATAGAGAAAAATCACATTTTTTGAAAGATGGAAAGAAAATTATTTTTGTTTATTCTCCTCAAAGTAACTGGAAGATCATTTTCCGGATGACTATCCTCCCTGAACAATCACCCGGAAAAGTTACACTTTTCCAGCACCTTTTTCCCCTTTTATTTAATTTCTCATTTAATTTTTGTATATTGTGGCTGCTATGGGGAAACTGATTATCATATTTCTTGTTAGCCTGATTACCTCCTGGGGGACGGTGGCGGCAG
>JALWDQ010000049.1:0-1839 GCA_027039625.1 Calditrichia bacterium
AGTGAGAATTTATTCCGTATAATTGGATGGTTTGAATGTACCTGGTTGACCTTTTGTGATTGGAGGAGGCCTATGAGCTGGTATCTGTATTTAATTCTGGCATACCTGCTGGTTTTAATGGGATTTAATTTTTACCGTTCGTTTCGGGTAAAGACCCAGGACGAGATGATGGTCGCCGGACGGTCTTTAAGCGTTCGGGTGATGGTGTTTACATTAATTTGCACCTGGATTGGTTCCGGTACCTTTATTGCCGGGGCGGAATATGCGGCCAAGGCGGGGTGGTCCAGCCTCTGGTTACCTGCCGGTGCCTGGGTGGGAATTATCATCATTTATTTTTTGGCGGGTAAAATTCGCACTTTTGGCAAGTACACCATCGGCGATATTCTGGAAGTGCGTTACGGAAAATTTGCCCGATTGTTCGGTGCCCTGGCGCTTATCATCAGTTTCACCGCCATCGTCAGTTACCAGTTCCGGGCGGGAGGGTACATTCTAAACGTAGTAAGTAAGGGGGAAATCAGCGTAGAGTTGGGGCAATTCATCACTGCGCTGTTTGTCATTGTTTTTACTGCGGCTGCCGGGATGGTCGCGGTGGCCTACACCGATTTACCCAATGGAATCATCATTTTAGTAGCATCCATTCTGGCTGCCCCGGTGATGTATCATATTGCGGGGGGATGGGATGCGGCGGTACACAATTTGCCCGCTCAGCATTTTGATGTGTTCAATAAAGATTTTGGTGCTCATCCGTTGCTTAAAGCGGGGAGCTATTTTCTGGCGACCATGTTTCTGCTCCTGGGAGTCCAGAGCATGTACCAGAAGTTTTACAGTGCACGTACCCCCAAAGATGCCCGTCAGGCAGTGGTGTTGTGGGTTATGGGAACCATTGTGGTGGAAACGGTGGTGGTGGTTATAGCCATTTTTGCCGCTTCTTATTACTGGACACCCATTAAAGAATTCGATTTGCTGACTCGTTTGAAAAATAAAGTGGAAGCGCACGAGATTAGCTCCGAGCAGGTTATGCCCACTTTGCAGGAATGGATTGAAGCGGAAGCACAGAGCGGGAATCTGAATTCCGAACAGAAAATGCGCATGGAGCAGGACCTCCTCCACAATGGCGATTTCAGCCAGTTGCCGGTGATTGAGGAGTATCTGAACAAGAAAGCTATCGATCCCGCTTCCATTGTATTAAAAGCCGCAGAGACCATTGCCGACCGGGGAGGAATATTGCTGATAGTGGGTGTATTGTTACTGGCGGCAGCGGTAGCGGTGGTTATTTCCACTGGCATGAACTATTTACTTTCCCCAACCACCAACCTCATGCGCGATATTTACCAGCGCTTCCTCAATCCCGATGCCTCACAAAAAACAATGGTTATGTTACAGAAAGTGATGATTATTGTGCTGGGAGTCATTGCTTACTATCTGGCTACCAATCTGGTTTCCGTACTGGAAATGAGTTATTTTGCGTACACCATTTACGGTGTCTCCATTACGCCTGCGTTGCTGGCAGCTCTGGCCTGGAAGCGTGCCACCCGGGCGGGAGGATTGGCGTCGATTATTAGCGGTGCCATCGTAACCATCTTTCTGAAATCTGCTGGCTACATCTGGCCTTCCATTATGGTTCCTGCCGGGAATCCCAATGGCGATCCCTGGGGAATTCCCATTATCTACCCTGCTTTAACCGTTTCCATACTTGCTTTAATTATTGTGAGTTATCTGACGCCACCTCCTTCTCCGGAAGAATTGAAAGAATTATTTCCGGAAAAAGAAGTCGCTTAATTTGGATTCTCCATAATTTTTTCGTAATTTTGTATCAAATTTCGAAACGGACCTTTTGAC
>JALWDQ010000050.1:0-1838 GCA_027039625.1 Calditrichia bacterium
CCTCTACTAAAAAAAATGGTGTAAAGGGTAAAATATTGCATTCTACTATTTATCTGAAGTGTGTCACGATGTTTCGTGAAGAATGTTTAAATTGGAATTTTTTGAACACATTTTTTCCATCCTTATTCCTCTTATCCCAAAGAGCTCCATTCGGATGCCCTTATGCCCTATGCTCTATGCTCTATGCTCTATGCTCTATGCCCTATGCCCCCTATTCCCCCTATTTACCCTATATACCCTATTTACCCTATATACCCTATATACCCTATTCCCCCTACATCCCATCTCGCAAAAAATCTTTCAGAAATTCCCGGGAACCTTAGACCATGTAAACATGGAGGCGGAACATGTTTGAACGGATAATCACACGTTTTCGTGAATTGCAATGGGGATTCTGGATCGGTTTAATTTTGTTTTTTGTTATCTTACAGGGGAATCTTTTCCCCGGGTTGACTCCGGTTCAGGTAAAGATGCTGGCGTTGGCGGTGTTAATGGGTGCCTGGTGGATGACTGAAGCAGTCCCTTTATTCGTCACTGCCTTGCTCCCTCTGGCTTTCTATCCGATTCTGGGGATTATGAAAACGGCGGAAGTCTCCCCTAATTATGGCCATCATCTGGTGTTTCTATTTTTAGGGGGATTCATTATTGCCATAGCTTTACAGGAATGGGGATTGCATCGGCGGTTTGCCTTGCGCACCATCAGTCTGGTGGGCAACAATCCCCGGCGCATTGTGTTAAGTTTCATGTTCTCCACGGCGGCGCTGTCCATGTGGATTAGCAACACAGCCACCACCATTATGATGCTGCCCATTGCTCTGGCGGTTATTAAACAAATTCAGGGAGAAGTTCAGGAAGGAAATCCCAGCGGTACACCTTTTGGAACGGTTTTGCTGTTGGGCATTGCCTACAGTGCCAGTGTGGGGGGCATTGCTACGTTGATTGGAACTCCACCCAATCTGGTACTCTCGGGTGTGTACTCGAAATATTTCCCCGATGCACCGGAAATTACCTTTGTACGCTGGATGGTGCTGGCACTTCCCCTTTCCATTTTACTGTTTCTGGTCATCTGGTTGTATCTCACCCGTATTGTATTGCGAAAAAAAGATGTCCCCACCATGTCCGGTCGGGATTATTTTATCCAGGAATATCACAAATTGGGCCCCATGAATGGAGCGCAAAAGCGGGTTCTGGTGCTATTTTTCATTACCGCTCTGCTCTGGATTTTCCGTGCGGATTTAAAACTGGGATTTGTGACTATCCCCGGCTGGCCAAACTGGTTTGGTTTGCAGGGGCGAATTCAGGATAGCACCATTGCCATCGCCATGGCCGTGTGGTATTTCATTTTACCGGGAGATGAAAAACGGGATACCTTACTCAACTGGAAACAGATTCTCAATATTCCCTGGGACATATTGTTGCTTTTTGGAGGTGGCTTTGCCCTGGCAGATGGCATTCACAAAACCGGTCTGGGTGCGTACGTTGGTCACCAGCTGCAGTTTTTAGCTTATCTGCCTACCTGGGTGATGCTCTTTTTACTGGCACTATCGGTCGCGCTGCTCACGGAGTTTACTTCCAACACCGCCGTAGCGACCACCATTTTACCCATCCTGGCTGCTGCTTCCATCGATATGGGAGTTCAGCCGCTGATTATCATGATTCCCGCAACCGTAGCTGCCTCCTGCGCTTTCATGCTCCCGGTAGCAACACCGCCCAATGCCATTGTGTTCGGCTCCCGCTACATCAGTGTAAAAACCATGGTTAAAATCGGGATGGCAGTCATTTTATCCGCTTCCCTCATTGTAAGCACATATTTTTATCTGGTTCAGAAATTTTTTCTG
>JALWDQ010000051.1:0-1837 GCA_027039625.1 Calditrichia bacterium
GCTTTCTGGTTGTACAACGATGGAATTGGCACCATCATCGTCATGGCCGTAATTTTTGGGGTGGAAATTGGTATTGGACAGCAACATCTTATTGGCGCCATTTTAATGGTGCAGTTTGTGGGAATGCCTTTTGCCATTTTGTTTGGTAAACTGGCGCAGCGTCTGGGGGCAAAACGTTCCATTTTACTGGGGCTTTCGGTGTACACGGGAATCGCCATGGGCGGGTATTTTATTCAGAGCGCTTTCCACTTCTGGATGTTAGCCGTTGCTGTGGCAATGGTGCAGGGGGGCACCCAGGCTCTCAGTCGTTCCCTGTACGGGAAGTTAATTCCCCGGGAAAAATCGGCGGAGTTTTACGGGTTTTATGATGTGAGCCAGAAGTTTTCGGGAATTCTGGGCCCTGCTGTTTTTGGATTCATGAGCAAGCTTACCGGAAACAGCCGCTCGGGAATCTTCTCCCTGATTGTCTTCTTTATTGGAGGGGCACTGGTGCTTTTATCTGTGGAAGAACCGGAAACGCCACCGAAGCACTACTGAATTTTCCCGGGAATCAAAGGTGTCTTTTGCAGGAAATATCACTAGAACAATCATTAAAAGGATGCCATCCGGAATCGAAACAGAAAATATGAATTGGCTTATTCGCTTAATATTTATTATATTAATCAGCTTTTTTAGCGGGTACGGACAGGATGTTGCGAATTATTTAAGCATGCGCTATGGGAGTGTGGTGATTCGATACCCGCCGGAGGAAGAAAATCGGGCCATGCAGGTGGTTGCTATTCTTAAGAGCGAGGAAGGACGTATCTGCAGGTTTTTTGGAATGAAAAAAGAGCTGGCGCTGCAGATTTATCTTCCCGTTTCGCGCGAGGCGTTTGTGCGTATTGCCGGAGAAGGTGTACCGGATTGGTCGGCGGCGCTGTTTATTACCTCGCGAAATCTGATTGTGATGAAACGACCGGAGTGGGTGAGTAGTGGTTTTCGGTTGCGGGAGGAACTGCTGCACGAACTGACCCACGCCTGTTTCTACCGCTATTTTAGCAACCGGCGTCTGCCCCTCTGGTTCAACGAAGGGCTGGCACAGTTTCTTTCCGGGCGACGGTTGCAACTGCCAGATGGGGTGCGACTTTCCAATGCTTTATGGGCACGGAAAATTATTCCCCTACGCGATGTGGATAGCCTGATGCAGTTCTCTGCCGTGCGCGCTCGCCTGGCTTATCTGGAAAGCCTCAGCGCGGTGGAATTCCTGAATAGGCGCTATCTTACCACACCGCAGCACTGGCAGGGATTTTTGCGCCGCGCTAAAGAGGAAGGAATGGACGCGGCCATGCAGCAGTATCTGCACATGGATAGCATCGATTTCGAGTGGCGCTGGTTCCGCTGGCTGCAAAAGGAATATCGCTGGTTCATCCTGTTTAATCTGGAAAATCTCATCTGGGTGGCGATGATACTGGTGCTCATCGGTGCCCTGTACGCCATCCGTTACCGGAATCGCAAAATTCTTAAGCAATGGGAATTACAGGAACAGTGGGAAGATTTGAATTCGGAAACATCAGGAGAAGAATAAATGTACGTACCGAAAAAAATGTTTCTCACCAAGGGTGTGGGAGTTCATAAAGAAAAATTAGCCAGTTTCGAAATGGCGCTTCGCAATGCGGGAATTGCCCCTTTTAACATTGTGGAGGTCTCTTCCATTTTTCCTCCCCATTGCCAAATGATTTCGCTGGAAGAAGGAGTGAAGCAGCTTACTCCGGGACAGATTGTGCATGTGGTAATGAGCAAAAATCACTGCCACGAACCCCATCGCCTGATGGCAGCATCGGTCGGTGTAGCAATTCCT
>JALWDQ010000052.1:0-1836 GCA_027039625.1 Calditrichia bacterium
ATGCTGCCCGACACGGGTTCTGTCCAAATGGAACCCTTTGGGTTGAGCGCATGTACGAACATTTCGCACTCGGGCTGTTTGACCGTCTATTAATCAACCCATGCACAATAATAAAGATTCTTCGCTCCGCTGACGCTCCGCTCATAATGACAGTAAAGCGGTTTTGTTATTGTGAACCCCCGTCTTAGGCGAGAATCCACCCCACCTGGAGCGTTAGGATGCTATTGCGAAGCATCCTGTGGGATAGCCCATATTTTCGAAATATCCGAGCTTCCACAGGATTCTCCAAAGGTTATTAATGACTTCTTTGAAGAGTTCTTGCGGACCTTTGGAAAAACTCGTTCCCGGAATTATTTCGTTTAAAGTCCCGGATTTCAGATTCTTAAAAATGTGCACCTCAAATAAATGTTTTTTAAAATCATGTTTATCCTGTTAATCCCGTCAGAAAAATATTTTAGTTCCCATAAAATCATCCCGTCCCTTCCGGGACGGTTTTTCCCCTCTTCTTCTTTCGCGGATAGAGAGAGGGTTCGGGGACGAGTTTACGGAATTGCCCAACCGCGGCTTACGCCATAAACGAAACGGTTTTCTTCATTTTTTTCTCTGTGACCTTGGTATCCGTAGCGGTTAACAAATTGACGATCCGGTTGATCTCCCGGCGCAAAGCAATGTTAACCGAGTAGGAGCTGGTTAGTTGAAATTTGTCATCTGGAATTTCTTATTTGAGATTTGGAATTTGGAATTTGGAATTTGGAATTTGGGTTTTGGGTTTTGGGTTTTGGGTTTTTGTGAGTTTCGTGCTTTCATTGCACTCTTTGCGGTTTTACCCTAAATCCATTTCCCTGATTCACGCTAAAAAAATTTTAAAATTTTTTTAAAAATTTTAAGATTATTCTTGCATATGAAGATAAAATCCCCTACCTTATGGCGTCAATTAATGTAGCACTGTTGGAAGCGTTGGGTGCACATCCAGCGTGTAGTAGGTGGTACAAAAGTTTAATTTTTTTAGTGAGGTAGTAGCAGTGGAAAAAGGTGTTGTGAAGTGGTTCAACAGCTCCAAAGGATACGGTTTCATCAGCCGCGAAAATGGTGAAGACGTATTCGTCCATTACACCGCCATTGAATCCGAAGGATTCCGTTCTCTGGACGAAGGCGAAACGGTTGAATTTGAAGTAGCTGAAGGACCCAAAGGGCTGCAAGCTGTCCAGGTACGCAAAGTATCTGCCTGATAGCGTTCGACAACAAACTGTGGAAAACCCCGACAATCGCTCGGGGTTTTTTTATTCCTCAAATTCTTCCTATCTTCCGGGGAAACCCATATTTTGAGGGTAGGTAAAATCCATGCTGGAACTTCCGGGAAAACCGGATGGTTTACTTAACCCCTTTCACTTTCTGAGGTAAAAATTACTTCACTTCATTCCTGATACCACAACACAATACTTCCCCGGGGCAATCCCGTATGGCGGGCGACTACCCGACATTTCACTTTAAACAAGAAGAATACGGGACGCGGAGCATCGGAGAGGGTTTCGTAATTCCCCTGTCCTTTGGCAATCACCACATCGCTGGTGCGGAAGATTTCCCGGAATTCCTCGGTGCACAAAGCAAGCGGCGTACCCGGTACGGGGGATCCGGAAGAGATGATGCGTGCCACCTTCTCCAATCCCGCTGCCCGGGCTTCATGGTGGGTCACATCATTAATAATGGGTACCTGGCGAACGGCAAACACAGTGGGCTTCCCCATGGTTTCAATCAGTACACGATCGAACACTGCTTCCCCCGCATTATCGCCGATGTAAAGAATCTGGCGAGCACGCTGCACCTGTTCCCGAAACG
>JALWDQ010000053.1:0-5627 GCA_027039625.1 Calditrichia bacterium
GATCGAGGCAGCCCGTGTGGCCATGACGCGGCACATTAAACGTGGTGGCAAGGTGTGGATTCGCATTTTCCCGGACAAACCCGTTACTAAAAAACCGGCCGAAACCCGCATGGGTAAAGGAAAAGGCTCTCCGGAATACTGGGTAGCCGTAGTAAAACCGGGACGTATTATGTTCGAAATTGCTGGTGTTCCCGAAGAATTAGCCCGGGAAGCCATGCGTCTGGCAGCCCATAAATTGCCCATTAAAACCAAATTTGTGTCACGAGAAGAACCAGGAGAATAAGCAGCATGAAGGCACAAGAATTAAGAGAGATGACCATTGAGGAACTGAAGGGACAACTGGAAGATCTGCTGGACGAGCTGGCCAATTTGCGGATTCAAAGCTCCACGCACCAGCTTGCTAATCCCAGTCGGATTCGTATGGTAAAACGCGATATTGCCCGCATTAAAACCATCTTGCGGGAATATGAACTGGGAATCTCGCAACCAAAAACGTCTTCTACAACCAAAGCATAGGTGATGCGGAATGATGGAAAGAGGAAATCGTAAAACAAGAGTCGGGGTGGTTGTAAGCAATAAGATGGACAAAACGGTCGTGGTCGCGGTCGAACGTTCCGTAAAGCACCCTGTGTATAAAAAGTTCATTAAACGGACCACCAAATTTAAAGCGCACGACGAGAAGAATGAATGTCAGATCGGGGATACGGTGAAAATTATGGAAACTCGTCCGTTAAGTCGTACCAAGCGCTGGCGTGTGGTGGAAATTCTTGAAAAGGTGAAATAATTTAAATTGCTGGAGTTGTCGCTATGATACAGGAATATACCCGATTAAATGTTGCGGACAATTCTGGGGCGAAAAAGGTAATGTGCATTCGTATTCTGGGTGGAACCCGTAAAAAATACGCCTCCGTCGGCGATATTATTGTGGTGAGTGTGAAGAGTGCAATTCCCAATGCTCCGGTAAAAAAAGGGCAGGTCTCCCGGGCAGTTGTGGTTCGTACCAAAAAAGAGATTCGGCGGCCCGATGGCACCTATATTCGCTTCGACGAAAATGCCGCGGTGTTGCTGGACAATCAGGGCGAACCTCGGGGAACCCGTATCTTTGGACCGGTTGCACGGGAATTGCGAGATAAAGAGTTTATGAAAATTGTATCTTTGGCACCTGAAGTTCTTTAAAGAAGGGTTGAGAACGATGAGAAAAGTAGTGAAGGACGATACGGTTCTGGTAATCAGTGGGGTGTACCGCGGCAAAACCGGGAAGGTACTGAAAGTGTTCCCGAAAACCAATCGCGTCATTGTCGAGGGGGTGAACCTGATTAAACGCCATACCCGCCCCACTCAACAGTTACCGCAGGGTGGTATTGTGGAAAAAGAGGCACCCATTCACATCTCCAACGTGAAGGTGGTGTGCCCCAAGTGCGGACGACCCACCCGCGTCGGTATCCGGATTCTGGAAGACAAATCGAAAGTGCGATATTGTAAACATCCTGATTGTGGAGAGATTATCTAAACGAAACGAAGGAAGTAAGAATGGAGAACTATAAACCCAGACTGAAACAAAAGTATTTTGAAGAGATTGTCCCGGCCTTAATGAAGCGGTTCGGTTACAAGAACGTAATGCAGGTACCGCGTCTGGTAAAAATTTCCCTGAATATGGGTGTGGGAGAAGCGATTCAGGATCCCAAGGTACTGGTACACGCTATGGACGATCTGGCCACCATTTCCGGACAGTATCCGGCCATTACCCGCGCCAAGAAGTCCATCTCCAACTTCAAGCTGCGTGCGGGCATGAAGGTGGGATGCCGGGTCACCATTCGGGGCGATCGGATGTACGAATTTCTGGATCGGTTCATCAACGTGGCGGTACCGCGAATTCGGGACTTCCGGGGACTCTCCGATAAATCGTTCGACGGGCGCGGTAACTATTCCGTAGGCGTGCGCGAACAGATCATTTTCCCGGAAATTAATGTGGATAAAATCGATAAAATTCGGGGCCTGGACATTACCTTTGTCACCAATGCCAAAAGTGACGAAGAGGCGTACGAACTGTTAAAAGCATTTGGAATGCCATTCAAAAAATAAAGAAGGAGATGTGCTTTGGCTAAAAAGTCGATGATTGCAAAGGCCAAAAAGAAACCCAAATTTAAAGTACGAAAATACAACCGCTGCCAGCGCTGCGGGCGGCCGCGGGCTTACTATCGGAAGTTCGGTCTTTGCCGGATTTGCTTTCGGGAATTGGCCAATAAAGGTGAAATTCCAGGTGTGTTTAAGGCCAGTTGGTAATTAGCGAGGAGAAGAAAGAATATGAGCATGACAGATCCCATTGCAGATTTTCTAACGCGCATTCGGAATGCCATCCATGCCGGACATCGGCGGGTGGATATCCCTGCTTCGAACCTGAAAAAGAAAATGGCGCAGATTCTCTACGAACAAAAGTTTATTCGCAACTATATCATTATCGAAGATGGAAAGCAGGGGATTATCCGCATCTTTCTGAAGTACGATGCCGATGGCAATTCCGTGATTCACGAATTGCAGCGCGTAAGCAAACCCGGTCGCCGTCACTACGTGGATGTGAACAATTTACCGCGTGTGAAGAATAACATGGGCATTGCCATTATCAGCACCTCCAAAGGTGTGATGACCGAACGGCAGGCAAAGCGCGAAAATGTTGGCGGCGAAGTACTGTGCTACGTCTGGTAACAATAAAAGAAAAGGAGTACAAAGGTGTCTCGAATTGGACGGTTACCTATTCCTGTTCCGGGAAACGTTGAAATAAAGATTGAAAAAGGGTTCATCCGGGTCAAGGGGCCCAAGGGTGAATTGAGCGCCCCCATTAGCGAAGAGATGATTGTGGAGCAGCAGGAAGGTCAGCTGCTGGTGAAACGTCCCAGCGACTCCATCCGGCATCGTTCGTTGCACGGACTCACCCGCTCCATCATCAACAATCTGGTGCAGGGGGTAACTCAGGGATTCACCAAATCTCTGGAAATTATCGGTGTGGGATACAAGGCAGAAAAACGGGGAAGTGGAATTTTGTTCAGTCTGGGATATTCCCATCCCATTTATTTTGTACCGCCTAAGGGAATTACGGTGGACGTACCTGCACCAACCAAAGTGGTTGTTTCTGGAATCGATAAAGCTCTGGTGGGGCAGGTAGCGGCAAAAATTCGCTCCTTCCGTCCGCCGGAACCGTACAAAGGTAAAGGAATCCGCTACGAAGGCGAAGAGGTGAGAAGAAAAGCTGGTAAAACAGCAGGCTAACATTTAATCAGGAGATTGATGGCGTTATGAAACGTGTGAACAGGCGACTTCGTCGGAAAAAGAAAGTGTTTGGCAGCAGCGAGCGTCCCCGTCTGGTGGTTTTCCGCAGTTTGCGCTACATTTACGGGCAGATTGTGGACGATGAACAGGGCAAAACCATCACGGGTGCCTCGAATCTGACCAAAGCCATACAGGATGAATTGAAGGAAGCCAAAACGAAAACCGAACAGAGCAAAATTGTAGGTCAGTATCTGGCAAAGATTGCCAGGGAGAAAAATATAACCAAAGTGGTATTCGACCGGAATGGGTATGCTTATCACGGTCGGGTAAAAGCCTTTGCCGAAGGTGCGCGCGAAGGCGGTCTGGAATTTTAAAGAAAAAAAATGAAGAGGAGTGGTTGTGACCGAGCGTATTAATCCACATGAATTGGATCTGAAAGAGAAAGTGGTGTACATCAACCGTGTGGCGAAAGTGGTAAAAGGTGGGCGCCGCTTTAGTTTTAGCGCCATAGTGGTGGTTGGCGATGGCAACGGACACGTGGGTGTTGGCCTGGGGAAAGCCAACGAAGTGGTGAATGCCATTGCCAAAGCGACCGAAAAAGCCAAAAAGGAAATTGTTCGCATTAGTCTGGTGGGCAACACCATTCCTTACACGGTAATTGGCAAGTACGGTGCGGGCAAAGTATTGCTGAAACCGGCCAGCCCCGGTACGGGAATTATTGCCGGCGGTCCCATCCGCGCCATCTGCGAAGCCGTGGGAATTAAAGACATTTTAACCAAAGCGCTGGGTTCTTCCAATCCCCATAACATCGTTAAAGCCACCATGAGGGCTTTACAATCCATGGAAGATCCCATGACTATCGCACGGAAACGTGGAATGACGTTAGCCGAATTGTTCAGAGGATAAACGATTAAATGCATGGGTAGTGGAAAATGGCAAAAAGAAAACAAAAACGGATAAAAGTCACACAGGTTCGCAGCAGTATTGGCCGCAAACCCGATCAGCGGAAAACGCTCGTAGCACTGGGATTGGGACGCATTGGCAAGACGCGCGAGTTTACCGATACGCCGCAAATTCGGGGTATGATCGATAAGGTTAAACATTTAGTCACCTGGGAAGAAGTGAAATAAAACAGTTGAGGTGAATGATGGATTTAGGAAATTTAAAGAAGGCCCCCGGTTCCACCCATAAAACCAAACGCATTGGACGTGGCGAAGGAAGCGGTTGGGGTGTAACCGCTGGCCGTGGAAATAAAGGACAGCTTTCCCGTTCTGGTGCCAAACACCGGGCCTGGTTCGAAGGCGGACAAATGCCTCTGCAGCGTCGTCTTCCCAAATTCGGGTTTTACCACTATCGAAAAGTGCAGTATCAAATTGTGAACGTGGGCGATTTGAATCGCATCGAAGGTACCGAAGAGGTAACCCCGGAAGTGTTAAAAAATGCCGGTTTGATTCGATATGCCGATCGTCCGGTCAAACTGCTGGGCGATGGAAAACTGGAGAAAAGGTTTGTCGTGAAGGTTCATGCCGCAAGTAAATCTGCACAGGAACAGATTGAAAAGTTAGGAGGCACAGTTACGCTGTTATGATTGAAACATTCCGGAACATATTTAAAATTCACGAGCTCAGGCAACGCATATTATTTACCGTAATGGTCCTGGCTCTGGAGCGGGTGGGAACGCACATCGTGACTCCCGGCATCGATACCCAGGTACTGGCCGAAGGAATGAAAAGCCTTTCGGGAACATTGTTTGGCCTGTACGACTTATTTGCCGGTGGTGCGTTTAAAAAAGCCGCTGTGTTTGGGCTGGGAATTATGCCCTACATCAGCGCCTCCATCATCCTCCAGCTGTTAGGTGCTGTGGTACCCTATATTCAGCGGTTACAAAAAGAAGGAGAAGAGGGACGAAAGAAAATTACCCAGTACACCCGTTATGGCACTCTTATTATTTCTGCCATGCAGGCGTTTGGTGTGGCTGTGTTCCTGGAAAGTATTAATGTGAACGGAGTGCGTGCGGTCATTCATCCCGGTTTGGGATTTAAATTGCTAACCATGATTTCCATGGCAACCGGAACCATGCTCATCATGTGGATGGGAGAGTTGATTGACGACCGCGGTATCGGTAACGGTATTTCACTGATTATCTTCATCGGTATTATTGCTCGATTTCCGGCCGCAGTAATGGACGAATGGATTCAATTTTCCAGCGGAAACCGCTCCCTGCTTACCGAGCTGTTCCTCATTGCCCTGGCTTTCGTGATTGTGGCGGGCATTGTGGTGCTCACTCAGGCCACCCGTAAGATTCCGGTACAATATGCCAAACGGGTGGTGGGTCGTAAAGTGTACGGCGGTGTGAATACCCA
>JALWDQ010000054.1:0-495 GCA_027039625.1 Calditrichia bacterium
ACATAATTATAGTTTAGCCAATTAATTTTAAATTCCTTAAAGTTGAAAAAATTTTTAAATATTTAAGATTTTTTCTATTATTAATAAAAACAATCAAACCTAACCATCCAAAAGGTGCAGGAAATATGAGCAAAGAAGTAAAAAAACCGCCGTATCCGGCTCAATAATTTTTTCCGTTCTTCTTTCTCTGCAACCCCCGTTGTTTTTCGAAATACACCCGACAGATGCCGTAAAACCCGCAGGTACGCTTACCTGAGTTGCAGGAACGGGAATCCAGGGTGTGGCTAAATTCACCATTCCGCACGCTGCGGATGTAATCGATTGCATAGCGAAAGGCAATTTCTATTAATTGCGGGACGGAAACCGCTTCTCCGTTGTGAAGCACTTTTTTATTGGGTAACACGGCATTTCGACCGGTGGACTCACACTCTGCGGCGCGTTCATCCAGAAACAGGATGTGCTTCCGAATGTCGGCAGCGGATTTCAACTGGTAAT
>JALWDQ010000054.1:505-1829 GCA_027039625.1 Calditrichia bacterium
CGGCAAATGCTCCTCCCCGTCGCTCCCGAAGTAAATCGCTGGCTACACGCAAATAAATGGGTAGTTGCAGGCTTTTTCCATCCAGGATTTCGCCCAGATTCCCCACACCTCCCGTTTTGTAATCCACCACCAGTACATCCCCCTGGGGAGTGAGTTCGATACGGTCGATTTTCCCCTTGAAGTAAAACGTGTCTCCCTCTTCTTCCCAGCGGAACGGTTCGGGGGTAGAGGCAGCATCCTCTCCGCCGGGACTTCCCCGTAAATTCCCAAATGCCAGCTCGAAATGGGACGGTTGGTAAGGGGAATTTTCCGCCACCCGGGTTTCGTATTCATAAAAAGCGGGTAATAAGCCCGCCCGGGGCTGGCGCCCCAGATATCGCTGGCGCTGGACTTCCCACAAGATATTCCGCGGCACCGGAATCTTCTCAAATTCCTGCTGCCCGATGCGCAGCAGCACCTCCAGTGTGCGCTCTTCCGGCGGAAATTCGCTGTAAAACCGGAACAGGGTCTGATGCACAAAAATTCCCACATCCAGGGGGGTCAGGAACTCTTCGGCAATTTCCGGGGGAGTGACCCGAAGCAGCCGTTTGAAGAAGAAAATCATGGGGCAGCGGGCATATTCTTCCAGCTGGGTTACCGAAAAACGCGCCCGGGCATACCGCTGGTGCAGGAAGCGGCGCAACAAGGGATCGCTCAACCTGCCCTCCCAGATGCCTGGTGCACCGGGCGACTCCCGCTGCCGAACCACCTCTTCCCGCAGTGCAAAGAACGATTGATCCACCGAACGAAGGAGCAACCGAACCGGCTCGGGTGCCTCCTCCAGCACCTTTACCAGTGGTTCCTGGCGGACTCGCCGCTGGCGAAGGTGAGCCAGCAGCTCGGCGGGGGAGAAAAGCTGCACCGCTTCTTCCGGTTCCAGAGAAGAGCTGGCGACGCGCTCTAACTCCCGTAAAAACAGCGAGGGAAGCAGCGGTTTGTCCTCGCGAAAGCGGGGATAGGAAAACCGGATAACCTCCGCGGAATGGCGCAGAAGGTTGAGGAACAACTCCTGTTCCCGGGAAAGGGCTTCACGCGGTACCAGCGGCTGGAGCTCTCCGGGGAAGGCAGCAGGTTCGGCAAACGCTGGCGTTGTACTGCGCGGGAAAGCCTCCTCTTGCATCCCCAGCACAAACAACGCCCGTGCGGGGAGCTGTTCCACTTCTTCCATTGGCACAATTTGCACCCCGACCTTCCGGGGGCGCCGCAACCGAAAGCGATGGGTTTGCACCACCACCTGGAACAAGCGAACGAACTCGTCTGGCGGCAACGGCTGGCTGCCGTACAG
>JALWDQ010000055.1:0-1827 GCA_027039625.1 Calditrichia bacterium
AAAAAAATTCGCGCTCTGGCGCGGGAATGGCAGAAGAAAGTGGGCGGTTCTTCCTTTAAAATAGAACGCAACCGCTACCTGCGGAAGATCGATGGATTGGTTTTCGGACAGGATCCCCGGCAGGGCTTTGTGCAGAATGGCAAATTTTACCATCCGGAGTTGAAATTTTCCTTCCCTGTTCCGGAAAAATGGGAGGTGCACAATCTGCCCACCCAGGTGGTATTACAAAGCCCCGATAAAAAAGCGGTGATTCAGATGACGCTAGCCGGGGAGAATAATCCCGCACGGGCTGCCGATGCGTTTATTACCAACAGTAAAGTCACGGTTGCCTCCCGCCGTAAAATCAGCGTGGGACGATTCGCTGCCGAGGAGGTGGTTTCGAATATGGCCACCCGTGAAGGCAGCATGCGCCTGCTTTCCTATTTCATTCAGAAAGATGGGAAAGTGTTTGTATTCCATGGAATGACAGTAGCGCCCCTGTTCGAGAAAAAGTACAGGGCGGTCTTCCGGAACACATTCGACCATTTCAAGGAATTAAAAAACTCCCGGATTCTCAACATTCAACCGCTTCGGATTAAAATTGTGACAGTGAACCGTAAACACACCCTGCGGGAGGAACTGGAAAAACGGGGTTTTCGGGAAGCGGAAAAACTCCAGCGCATTGCTTTAATAAATGGAATGGGATTGCAGCAACCGCTTCAGGCGGGAACGTTGATTAAAATTGTGGAAGGTTGGAAGTAACCTCATAAAACAGCCTGGAAATGATAAAAATAAAGGGACGTCGATGGAGGCGCTGCGAACTCCCCCGACGTCCCTTCTCCCGTAAGTGAGAAAGAAAAACCCTTCCGCCCATCGACGGCGAACTTTCCACTCACGCTCCCAGAAATTTCTTTTTGTACATGGTGATGGAATCTTCGATCAACCGGATGGCCGGTTCCAGCGGCTCCACCCCTTCGATGGTCACCTTCTTTTCCTCCAGATTTTTGTACACCCGGAAAAATTCCTGAATTTCTTCCAGCATGGTGGTGGGTAAATCGGTAATATTTTTTATCTGGGCAAAATGAGGATCGTGCAGGGGAACGCATAAAATTTTGTCATCCGGTTCGCCATTGTCGGTCATGCGCATTACTCCGATGGGACGGGAGCGCACCACCACGCCGGGATAGAAACTGATTTGGGAGAGTACCAGCGCATCCAGCGGATCGCCATCCTCTGCATAAGTCTGGGGGATAAAGCCATAATTGCCGGGATAGTACACCGCACTGGCAATAATGCGATCCACCCGAATGATTCCCGCCACTTTATCCAGCTCGTATTTACATTTCGAACCACTGGGAATTTCCACCACCACATTAATATCCTGCGGCGGTTGAATTCCCGTGCTTATTCCATGCCATAAATGTCCCATGTGTTTCTCCTATTTGTTTTCTTTATTTGTTAAGAATTTAACAATTGTTCGATGCAGAATAAACGGAGATGTTGCAAAAACCGGGGGAAGTTTTACGAGCAAAAAAATATCTTATATGCCGTCGAAAGAATACACCCCTCTGTATATTCCCGGGATTTAAAATCATCAGGTGAAGACATCTCTTGGGGACGCGATTACGGAAATAGGGACATATCTCGACTAAAACGCAAGTTTTCCGGTTTGTTTTCGGGATACTCCCGACGAAAGCCGTAAACGTCCCTGTTTACTCTCGGGATGATCCCGACGAAAAACGTAAACGTCCCTGTTTACTCTCGGGATGAAAATCGTCCAGATTTTCAAATCGGCTGGCGAAGCCATCCCCCTGGGATATGATTGCGGGTATAGGGCATAGGGCATAG
>JALWDQ010000056.1:0-1048 GCA_027039625.1 Calditrichia bacterium
ATTTCGCCCTCCACGGGTTATAGTTCTTATTTGACTAATGGTGGTAAAACTCACCGTTCGGGTATTGAATTGACATTGAATGGAAGCCCCATTAAAACCAAAGACTTTGAATGGAATATCGATGTCAATTTTGCTAAGAACAAAACCATTGTGGACGAGGTACCCGGCGATGCCAAAGAAATGCTAGCTCCCGGTGGACGTTCTTGGAGTGGGGGAGATACTTGGAGTCGTATCTTGTTGGTTCACCGTGAAGGAGAAGAATGGGGTCAGTTGAAAGGTTATGACATCAAACGTGATGATAATGGTAATCCTGTATTGTCACCCAATGGCTTGTATGTTACTACCGATGAGCAAGTTTACTTCGGTAGTGTTCTCCCCGACTTTACAGGCGGTATCACTAACGTATTTACTTACAAAGATTTCTCTTTGGCGGCTCACTTTACCTTCCAAAAAGGCGGTAAGTTTTATTCCGGCTCGGAAGTTTGGGGATATTACTCAGGTTTGTATGAAGAAACCGGTTTGAATGGACATCGTGAAGATGGTGTTGCACTTGAAGGTGTGGATGCCAGCGGAGCACCTGTCAACGTTACTGTCGATGCTCGTGATTATTACGAACAATTCCATGATAATAATATTCCCGGTCCGTTCATCCATGATGCAAGTTTCTTCAAACTTCGCGAGCTGAACTTGACCTATCACTTGCCCAAAAAACTCTTGGGTGGTAAATACCTCAAAAGTGCAAGCATCAGCTTGATTGGTACAAATGTGTGGTTAATTGCCGTATCCAAAGACAATTATCACCGTTGGGATCCTAGTGAATTATCGCAAGTTTACGGTGAAGATGCTCAATTACCCGGTACCCGTCGTTACGGTGTAAACATTAAACTTAGCTTCTAATAAGTAGTGAATCCAAAAATTGTAAAAATGAAAACAATGAAAAAAATCCAATTATTCCTTATAGCGTTGTTGGTCTTGGGTTCATGTAAGAACATGGACTTTGGAGACATCAACAAAGACCCCATTGGCCCCAACGAGCCCAGTCCTAAGG
>JALWDQ010000056.1:1058-1826 GCA_027039625.1 Calditrichia bacterium
AATGGCAAACGCAAAACCAATATACGTCGGAAATGCGTTATGCGGATCAACCCATTGACTGGGATCCTTGGTATGTGCAAGTATTATCCAACTTCCAAACCAATATCCAGTATATCAATGATCATCGCTCCGATGCTACGGTATTGTCCATGGGTGATCCGGATAATCAAATTGCCGTTAACATGATAATGAAAGCTTATGTTTTCAAATTCATTACCGATATTTACGGCGATATTCCCTTTTCGGAAGCACTTGATCCGGAAAACAAAACGCCTAAATACGACAACCAAATAGAGATTTATCACGGGATAATTGATATGCTTAAACAAGCTCGTGATATGATTAATGTTTCAGCATCGGTAGCTGTTCAAGGAGATGTATTGTATAATGGAGACATGCAAAAATGGCAGAAATTAGCCAACTCTTTGATACTTAATGCTGCTTTGCAATTAAGTAATGTTGCAAGTGAAGTAACCTATGCCCAAACAGAATTTAATAGCGCTTTGAATCATTCAGCAGGTGTAATTGAAGCAGTTTCGGATGAAGCTTGGGTTTATTATGACCACAATTCACGAGCGCTACAAAACCCTTGGTCACGTCTTCGTCCCGAGGACTATTTCCTGAGTAAGGAATTTACGGATGCCCTGCAAGGCGAAGCCAATGGTGCGCCGGCAAGTTGTAACCCGACATTTAACCACACTCCTGATGCACGTGAGCAAATTTTCAGTAACACTCCGGGAGATGATGGTCATGCATATTCCTGCTCCA
>JALWDQ010000057.1:0-1824 GCA_027039625.1 Calditrichia bacterium
TGGGTTTTCATGAATCCGGTGTGCATGCTACCATTGCCGGGGTATTGTTGGGATTGTTAACTCCGTTGAAAGCTCGGGTGAGCACAGGTGCCATTGCCCGCGTGCTGGAACGTGCCAGTCAGGTAATTACCACCGGTGAGTGGCGAACAGCGGAACATCGTGGAGAAAAGGTTCGTGCTTTTCAGCGCCTTTCCCGGGAGGTCATTTCACCTCTGGAATATCTGGAAGATCGTCTGCATCCCTGGAGCAGTTTTGTCATCATGCCTATTTTTGCCCTGGCAAATGCTGGAGTGGTTATTCATCTTTCGGAATTTTTTAACTCAGTGGCGCTGGCTGTAACTGCCGGTCTGGTACTGGGGAAAGTGATTGGAATTACCCTGTTTACCTGGATTGGTGTAAGAATCTTTACGAAGACGCTACCGGAGGGGCTTAACTGGTCTATTCTCTTAGGCGGAGGATTTCTGGGGGGCATTGGTTTCACTATGGCGCTGTTTATTGCCGGACTGGCGGTGAAAGGGGAATTACTGGATGCCGCAAAAATTGGAATTATCAGCGGTTCTTTTATTTCGGCAATTCTGGGAACATTGATTTTGCTGGCGGTGCTACCCAAATCGCAGAAGCAATAGGATGTTTAGAATTGAACCTGTTCTTGGGCTTCTGAAACGGGATGGGGATGAAAAAAATCGGGAGGAAAAAATTTACCGATTGAAAACTCCAAGACTCATTCTCTCTTCAACCAGGAACCAACTTCTCCGAGCTGGAAAGGGTTCAAATTTATTAACCGGCTTAGCATCTTCGGGTTATTTGAATCGCAGGAATATTTTACGGATTCTATGATATGAAACAGTTTCGTGTCATCACTTTTTTACGTAACAATTCTGTTTTGTTATTTGTGGTGTTATTTACGGTCTTTATTATTCCCCTATTTCCACAAACACAAAGAGCATTATTGTACAACATTGGCTATTCCTTTATTTTTCTATTGTCGATATTTTCTCTGGAAAGACGAAGCCGTTTGCTCACTAGCGGGGCAATTGTTGCTTTTATCTTCGTATGGATTGCCCAGTTTTTTCAATTACCTCAATTAGGGGGATTGGCCAGCTTTATCACCATGATATTTTTTACCCTGGTGGTGATTAAATTAGTGGCGCAAATTGTTCGAAGTCAAACCGTGACACCCTCGGTGATTTTCGAAGCCATCAACGGATATTTACTGATTGGCCTCATGTTTTCCCTGTTTGTTAGTCTGATTCTTAAATTTAATCCCGATGCCTTTGCTGTAACTAACGTTACTGAGGAAATTCTCCCCAATGTGGTTTATTACACTTTTGTCACATTGACCACACTGGGTTATGGGGATATCGTTCCGATATCGGCCCCTGCGAAGTCTCTGGCCATGTTTATCAGTATTTCCGGTCAGATGTATGTGGCAATTTTAATGGCGCTGCTGGTGGGCAAATATCTCTCCAATAATAAGCAGTTGTGAGTGAGAAATACAGTCTTTTAGAAAAGTAAGGATATTAGAGAGTTAAAATCTAATGACAAAAAAGAGAGCTAATTTTTTTCTGAAAAATTATTTTTAACCTCGATATGGAAAGAAATTAGTTTTTATTTGCGAATCATAATTTGGTTATTCATTTGAATAACAGGGGGACAATTTATGGCAATGAGACGTTTATTTGGAGTATTGATATTTAGCTTTCTAATCTGGGCACTGGGATGTTCCAGTTTGACCATTTACACCGACTTCGACCGCAATTTGGATTTCGCCCAATACCGGAGCTATGTGTGGGCGGGTCAGGATTCTATTCCTGAGGAATTACT
>JALWDQ010000058.1:0-1822 GCA_027039625.1 Calditrichia bacterium
CATGTGCCGGGGAAATCGTTTGCCAAATCCGTGGTGTTAAAAGCGGATGGAAAATATGTTCTGGCAGTGCTGCCAGCCACCCATCGGGTGAATCTGGATTTGTTCAAACAGGTCGCCCATGCTCACGAGGTGGAAATTGCCACAGAGGATGAATTCGAGAGTTTATTTCCCAAATGCGAGATTGGCGCTATGCCTGCCATTGGCCGCATTTACGATTTACCCACATACGTGGATTCCTCTCTCACGAAAAATGAAGACATCTGCTTCAACGCTACGACTCATTCGGAAGTAATCAAGATGAAGTACGCTGATTACGAGCGTCTGGCTCAACCGGTGATTGGAACTTTTGCAGAGCACATCTAAGCAATTCCGTTTTGACTCTGCCTCGGTTCACTTACACAACTCGCAGCAGGAATGATTTCAGATATTCGCTTTCGGGATGGTAAATATTGATGGCGTGGTCGGGTGGCTGGCCAAAACGTCCGATGATTTGCACCTGACGCCCACTCTCGCGGGCAGCAGCAAACAGAATTTTCTGGAATAAATCCCAATCCACGTAGTGAGAACAACTGCAGGAAAGCAGCAAGCCCTGGGGCTTTATTTTTTCCATCGCCAGGCGATTGATATCTTTGTATCCCCGCGATCCTTTGGTAAGATTGGCTTTTTTCTTAACAAAAGCCGGTGGATCCAGGACAATGACATCAAATTCCTCCTGCATACTCCGCAAATATTCAAACACATTTGCTACCACAAATTCATGCTCGTCCGGATTTAATCCGTTTAGTTTAAAATTGGTGCGGGCAGTTTCCTGAGCTGCTTCGCTGATTTCTACCGAAACCGTGGTAGCCCCCTGCAGCGCGGCTGCCACGCTAAAACCACCGGTGTAGGAGAAACAGTTCAACATTCGCTTGCCTGCCGAAAGTGCCGCCATACGCTCCCGGTTATCCCGCTGATCCAGAAAGAATCCGGTTTTTTGCCCCTCCCACAAATCCACCTGGAAGCGCACCCCGTTTTCTACAATTTCCACTGCATCTTCCAATTCCCCATACAGCACCTGACGGGTGGGGATCAGTCCCTCGCGCTCCAGCCCCACTGTTTCGCTGCGTTCCACAATGAGCCGGGGATGAATGAGTTCTCCGATCCATTCCACCCATTTTTCCCGCAAACGGCTGACGCCCCGGGACACCAGCTGAACCACCACCGCATCTGCATAACGATCAATTACCAGTCCGGAGAGCAAATCACTATCTCCATGCACCACCCGATAGGCATTGCTTCGGGGTGCCACCAGCGCTTCTCGTAACGCCAGCGCCTGCTGCAGGCGATTCACAAAAAAATCCTCATCTATCGGTTCATCCCGAAAGGTGAGAATACGCACTACAATCTGGGAGTGAGGATTGACAAACCCTTTTGCCTGAAATTTCCCATCGTAGGACACAACGGGAACAATGTCTCCTGGCTCAAATTCCCCCTCAATGCGATCCACCGCGCCGCTAAACACCCAGGGATGAAAGTTGTTTACCGATTTGGCGCGTCCTTTTTTTAGTACCACCCGCGCCGCTGTATTTTCGAAATGAGACATGCAACCCTCTTCTATTTTTGGCACTAAATATAAACGAGCAGTTGCCGTTAAACCACAGTTTCGTGAATTTCCATTCCCCATTTCTGTTGCAAAGGATTAGCATCCCCTGGGGCTGTGTATTATATTCCAGCAAATGAATTCAGGGTAAACGATAATAAAATCCGGAAAAACCATGCGAATCCATCTCCTCCTGCTTTTAGCGATATTACCGCTCCTCCTGAGGGCCCAGGCCGCCCAGAA
>JALWDQ010000059.1:0-5588 GCA_027039625.1 Calditrichia bacterium
CCGTTCTATCCCGACCGATTGGCTTCCCGTATTCTGGGCATGGGGGATGTGGTGACCCTGGTGGAAAAAGCCCAGGAAGCCATCAGTCTGGAGGAGGCGCAGAAGTTAGAGAAAAAACTGCGCAAAGAAGAATTTACGCTGGAAGATTTTTATAATCAGATTCAGCAAATAAAGAAGATGGGGCCGCTGGAACAAATTTTAGGAATGATTCCAGGAATCGGGAAACAGTTGAAAAACGTACCCATTGACGATAAAGCATTTGTACGGGTAGAAGCCATCATCAATTCCATGACGCCTGAGGAGCGGCGTCGGCCACAAATTATTAACGGGAGTCGCCGGCGACGCATTGCCCGGGGAAGTGGCACCCGGGTGCAGGATGTGAATCAATTGTTGCGTCAGTTCGAAGAAATGCGTAAAATGATGAAGCGCATGAAACGTGGCAAATTCCGGGGCGCTTTTCCGCCCGGAGCACTACCGTTTTAGACAATGAAACATTAAAAAATGGAGGTATAATTTGGCGGTTAGATTAAGATTGCGCAGAATGGGTCGAAAGAAACGTCCGTTTTATCGGATCGTAGTGGCAGATTCGCGTTCTCCGCGAGATGGTCGATTTATTGAAGAAATCGGATACTACAATCCTCTCACGCATCCGGCTACGGTGGAAGTTAATGAAGATCGTGCGCTGTACTGGTTGGGAGTAGGTGCCGAACCAACCGAAACCGTGAAAAGTTTGCTTCGCCGCAAGGGGATTATTTTGCGGTTCCATTTGCAAAAGCAGGGCCTTCCCCCGGAAAAAATTGAGGAAGAGATGAAGAAGTGGGAAGTGCTGCAACTGGAAAAACAGCGCAAACTGGAAGCGGAATTAGCGGCTCAGAAAGGTGGTACCCCAGAAGAATCTGTCCAGCCAGAAACCGAGACCGAAAGCGAAACCACGGAAGCCGAAACGCCTGCGGAAAGCGAACCCACAGAAGCTTCTTCATCGGAACAGGATGTAGCCGCCTCTTCGGATAATGCGGAAGCTGAAAAGAAAGAAGAGTAACCTTTTTACCTGGTTATATGGGTTAGCCGATAGATGAAGTGCTCAACTAACTAATGTGTAAAGGAGGAAAGGGTAATGAAAGAATTTGTCGAATTCATCGCTAAGCATCTGGTGGACAAACCCGAAGAAGTGCAGGTAACCGAAGTGGAAGGCGAGCGCGTCACGGTGTACGAACTGCGTGTCGGCGATGGCGATTTAGGTAAAGTGATCGGCAAAAGGGGGCAAACTGCAAAGGCAATTCGTACATTGCTGAGTGCAGCGGCGGCCAAAGTTGGCAAACGTGCCGTCCTGGAAATTTTGGAATAAAGGTGGATGTTTAAATAGGATGGGATTCGAGGGGAGTCTCTCCCTTCGAATCTTTGTTTATGAATGAAGAATATATCTCTATAGGTCGAATCCTTCGTGTGCATGGAACCGAGGGGTGGGTGCGGGTAGAGATGTATTCAGAAATACCGAATCGCCTGGAAGGGATTCGGGTTGTTTTTCTGGAAGCGCCCGGGGAACCGGAAGGTAAAATTATCAAGGAAATTCAATACGATAATCGGGGCGTGTTGCTGCGTTTTAAAGATGTAACCACCCGGGAAGAAGCCAAACAGATTGTCGGGCGAGAAATTCTCCTTCCGGAATCACAAAAAGTTAAGCTTCCCCGGGATACTTATTTTGTGCACGATCTGCTAAATATGGATGTTGTGGATGAGCAGGGCCAGCCTCTGGGACGCATCGCAGAAGTGCTGCACATGAGCGGGAACGATGTGTACGTGGTGCGCCACGGGGAGCGGGAGGTGCTTATTCCAGCGGTAGGCGAGTTTGTACGCCAGGTGGATGTGAAAAAAAGGAAAATGGTGGTACGTTTGTGGGAAGACATGTAATGCGCATTGATGTGATTACTATTTTTCCCCGTATTTTACGCGAACCGCTGGACGAAAGTATTTTAAAACAGGCGCAAAAGCGCATTGATCTACAAATTCGGTTGGTGGATTTACGCGATTACGCGTTGGATAAACACCGCACGGTGGATGATACACCTTACGGCGGTGGGCCGGGGATGATCATTAAACCCGAACCGGTATTTCGGGCGATGGAAGACATCCTGGGAGATGAGAAGCCCTCGGAAAAGGTGCGCATCATCTTCCCCACGCCGCAGGGACGCCTGTTTACCCAGGAGGTTGCCGAGGAATTGAGCCAGGCGGAACACTTAGTCTTTCTGTGCGGACATTACAAAGCCGTGGATCAGCGGGTGATCGATACCTGGGTCACCGATGAAATTTCGGTAGGGGATTTTATCCTCTCTGGTGGCGAGATTGCTGCTTTGCTTATGATTGACGCCATTGTGCGGCTTATTCCCGGGGTGCTGGGCGATATCGAATCGGCTCGCACGGATTCGTTTCAGAACTACCTGCTGGATTGCCCTTATTACACCCGTCCCGAAGTGTTCCGGGGAATGCGGGTTCCGGAAGTGTTACTTTCCGGACATCATCAAAAAATTGAAGAATGGCGTTTGCAACAGCGGATTCAGCGCACGCGGGAGAGACGCCCGGATTTGTATCAGAAATATCTGGAAACAGTGAAAAAGAAGAAATAGAAAACATCGGAGGCGAAAGAGATGGATATTTTAAATGTAGTCACCGCAGACCAAATCCGCACGGATATTCCCGATTTCCGTCCCGGAGATACGGTTTCGGTGCACGTGAAAGTGATTGAAGGAAACAAAGAACGCATTCAGGTGTTTACGGGAGTGTGCATCAAACGGCACGACAATGGAATAAATTCCACTTTTACCGTACGGAAGATTTCCAATGGAATTGGTGTGGAGCGTATTTTCCCGTTGCACTCGCCCCGTATCGACAAAATTGAGGTGGTGCGTCGCGGTAAAGTGCGTCGGGCTAAATTGTACTACCTGCGCGATCGCGTGGGAAAAGCAGCCCGCATCAAAGAACGCAAATCCTGATTTTACTTCGTTTCCGCAAGCCGTTTCGGAAATTTATCGTTCCCCGGCAGGTTCTATCTGGAGGGAAAAGTCAATTTCTGAAACGGCTTTTTTATTTTACCCCATTTAGGGAATAGCACTATCCTTGAAGAATTTAGATGAGTGACAAATAAGGGGAGATGTTATCCGTTGTCATTCTGAGTCCCCCCGTAGGCGAGGCGAAAAATCTTTATTAAATAACCTTAAATAGAATTTTAACCCAAATATTTGAATAAAGCCCGATTTAGGCTGGTAATTCTTTTTTATAGGAAATTCCACTCATTTGCTTATTCATTCATTCGCAGGATCACTCCCATGGGCGAAAATGCTACGCAAAAGTTTTTAGCAATACCGATGGATAATTTATTCTTTTAGTTTTCGAAAAGTAATAAAGTACAAACGTTCTCTGTCAATAATCCGAGAAAAGGGCATTTGTGGGAATTTTGTTAAAGCATTAAATTGTTTATGGCAGTGAAATTCCGTTGTTCCCGGTTCGAGAATTTGGTAATTCTTAAAATGTTGAACGATGAAACGGTTAATCTTTGAAGAAACGAGAAAATTTTTTATTACAATCTCCAGTGTTTCGTTTTTATAGGAAAAAAACGTCAGTTTTTTTTGAATATTCATCAAACCAGGTAACTCAAGGAATCTGCACCTGTGAAACATCCATTCCTGTTTATTTGTCCGGTGTGCGGAGCGGAGGATAGCATCCAGAACAACCGCTGCTCGGTTTGTCACACAGAATACCGCTGGGTGGAGGGACGATTCTATTCTGGCAATGAGGTACTCACACCGCGGGAAATGTTACACCGGATGGAAGCAGCGCTTCCGCTTTGGCAGAAGCAGGTAGAGATTCCGGAACGGTTGGCGAAGTATGTATTTCCTGAAAAAATGCCCTGGCGGGTGAGTCAGGAAGCCATCCTGCGGCAGGCACGCCAGCGCATCCCGTTTCGAGGATTTGCCGGGCTGTTCCGGCGGGAAGTGGAAACACCCCGCAAAATCGACCGGGGAGTACTCCTCTTTTTCGAGGAGGAATTCCGATTTGTGGGAGAGCAGCAGGTACACCAATTTCCGCTTTCTGAGGTGACCTGTGTGACTACCAACAGTCATTACTTTGAGTTCAAATTAAAGCACCGTCCGGTGTACCAGATTGAATTTCAAAAGGAAAGTGCTTTAAAATACGAACTATTGTTCAAGCGCTGGCTGAGGGAATTTTACCGGAAGCAGAACCGGGAAGTTGTGGAATTCCAGCCGGTGCTGCGCTGGGAGCCTGCGGTCTGCCACAAACTTTCGGCCTCTCTGAAGGAGGCACCATCAGTCCGTGCTCCTTTCTGGGAACGGATGCTGGTGCGGAGCATTCTCGCTTTGCTTCGCCATCTGGTTCGCTGGCGTTTTCCGGTGCAGGTGCGGGGAATTACTCCGCTTCCCCGGGAATACCCTTTTATTCTTCTGGTGAATCATCAGAGCATCATCGATCCTTTTTTAATTCTCGCTTTTCTGGATGCCCGGATTGCCTTCCTGACCAAAAGCACTTCTTTTGTGAATCCTTTGGCGCGCTTTTTTCTGAAAATCGGGCGGGGGATTCCCACCACTCGCTATCAGACGGATCCCACAGTGTACCATCATGTGCGGCAGGCGCTGGAGCGGAATATTCCGGTGGGAATCTTTCCGGAAGGAGAACGGTGCTGGGATGGGGAAATGCAGCGGTTCAAAATGAATGTGGTGCGTCTGCTGTGTTATTTTGCGGTGCCCGTTGTGCCGGTTACCCTGCAGGGGGTGTATCGCGTGTGGCCCCGCTGGAAATCCCTTCCCGAAAAAGGGAAGGTGATTATGCAGGTTGGTGCCCCTTTTTGCCTGAATCACCGCGCGGGATTTACTCTTCAGCAGTTGCAGGAGTTTCTGGAAGAACAAATCAATCCCCCAAAAGGGGGAAAATCACAAATAAAATTCCAAATATCAAATCCCAAATTCCAAATGTGATATAATTAAAAAACCGCAATGTACGCGAAGAAGGCGCAAAGTACGCAAAGAAATTTCAAATACTGAAATCCAAAATAACATGTATTTAACCTCATTCGTGCTTATTCGCGTTATTTGTGGTTAAGTGCAATAAATTGAGATTCTTCACCATGGCCTGGGGCGAAGGTTCAGAATAAAGGCACTGTTGGTTCTCCCTGTCATTCTGAGCGAAGCGTTAGCGGAGCGAAGAATCTTTGATGCATAGCATGAGATTTTTCTACTATAAATCGACAATACCCCTCAGGAGAGGCGTGCTACAAATGGACAAATTCCAAATAACAAATCCCAAATCCCAAATTCAAAAAACCGCAACGTTCGCAGCGATCGCAACGATCTTTCGGAAAATACCACGCAAAAAAACAAAATTTGTATAAAAATTAATTTCAAATTATGGTGATTCAGTCCCTATGATGCTGCGCATTTATTTTGTCAAAAAAAGCAAATATCCATGTGCACGGCTCAAATTAATTCAACATTCTTAATTCAAAATTCTCAATTATTTCTGTCGCCCTTTCATGGCTCCATTTTTGGGTGGTCTCTATTCTCAGGGCTTCGCCCTGGGCT
>JALWDQ010000060.1:0-1816 GCA_027039625.1 Calditrichia bacterium
GATAAAAGGGGTGCTTGCGAAATTAATCGGGCGTAAACGTGCGCTGAAGAAAAAATTCAGGAAAAACAATGACTTACGAGAATTTTCTCTACGCACATATAAAAACAACAACTTACGTGCGATTTTCTCATTTTGAGACGGTAAAAAGGGGTGAAAATCGGGTTAATTTCGCAAATGCCCCTGTAGCTTATGGAATAGCGTAGGTTACAAGGGGACTGTCTGAATAGCCCCGCAAATCAGAGGGGATTGTGACCGTCCGTGAGCTCGGTTTTTGCGCGGAGAACGGTAGTCCAGTCTGAATAGCCCCGCAAATCAGAGGGGATTGTGACAGCTCATAGAGTGTAGTCCCTTTCGCAACTTTAACTTCCTTGGTCTGAATAGCCCCGCAAATCAGAGGGGATTGTGACCGAGCTTGGTCATATCAAGCTCCTTTCTCCCGCCGGAGTTTGTCTGAATAGCCCCGCAAATCAGAGGGGATTGTGACAACAGTGACGTCATCGCCGTCTGTCATTACAACTTCGCTTGGTCTGAATAGCCCCGCAAATCAGAGGGGATTGTGACTCCTCGACTGCGATATTCGGGTCGGGGTTCTCGGCGATGTCGGTCTGAATAGCCCCGCAAATCAGAGGGGATTGTGACCTCAACCCATCCGTAATTTATTTCGTCCAGATATTTTACCGTCTGAATAGCCCCGCAAAACAGAGGGGAGTGTGACGATTGCAGCGATTGCGAATGTCTCAATTTCTCCTCTCAGTCTGAATAGCCCCGCAAATCAGAGGGGATTGTGACCAAACCTTACCGTCAAGCTTGAACTGACGGTTCAGATTCAATGTCTGAATAGCCCCGCAAATCAGAGGGGATTGTGACCTACGAAATGGTAGCTGGTTGAGAACATAAGACCAAATCCGGTCTGAATAGCCCCGCAAATCAGAGGGGATTGTGACGACAGCGCGGCCGCCTTTTGCTTGGTTTCTTTTTTCTCTGTCTGAATAGCCCCGCAAATCAGAGGGGATTGTGACAAGCCTTCGGGATTCACTTCAACACTCTGCCACAGCTTGGTCTGAATAGCCCCGCAAATCAGAGGGGATTGTGACTAAAAGTAAGCGGTACAATTACACTTACATCCGTGCTGGTCTGAATAGCCCCGCAAATCAGAGGGGATTGTGACTTCAGATAACTTGGCAGCTTTTTCAGTTTTTTTGGCCTTTTGTCTGAATAGCCCCGCAAATCAGAGGGGATTGAGACACTAATCCTGTTCCACTTGAGACTACTGAAACCTGTTCTCCAGTCTGAATAGCCCCGCAAATCAGAGGGGATTGAGACTGCCCATCAAATATGTAGATACCAGCAATGCCGATAAATCCAGTCTGAATAGCCCCGTAATTCAGAGGGGATTGTGACTCAGTCGTATACTCACGACCGAATTCGAGACGGCCATTGGTCTGAATAGCCCCGTAATTCATCCCGACGTTTCGGGATTTCGTACATCCCTGTACTCAGGAGGGGATTGAGAAGAGATACTGAGATGGAGGTAGCCTTCCGGCCAGGGATGGCCGGAATCCCGAGAGGCCTGGGAAGGCCGGTAGTAGGGACCGCAATTCATCCCGACGTTTCGGGATTTCGCCCATCCATGGGCTCAAGAGGGGATTGTGATTAAACGAATTAAAAGATAGCCTTCCGGGCATGGAAGGCCGGAATTCCGAGAGAACGAGAAGGCCGGTTGTCGGGATCGTAATTCCTCCCGACGAATCGGGATTTTATCCCAACGTATCTGGATTACTTACCGACGAATCGGGATTTTATCCCGACGGATAGG
>JALWDQ010000061.1:0-17864 GCA_027039625.1 Calditrichia bacterium
CTGGATTCAACAACATATCCGATTCCTCAATCCGGGCAAATCCCTGAATGGAAGAACCATCGAAAAGGATTTCGCCATCGAGCGCTTTTTCGAATTGAGAACTGGGGATTTCCACATTTTTGTTCACACCAAAAATGTCCGTAAATTGCAGACGCATGAAGCGCACATCTTCTTCCTTACAAACTTTCAGAATTTCATCCCGGGTCATAAATTCCTCCTGAGTGTTTTTAATTTTTGTTTAACTGTGCATTAAACGATTGTTTTCGGCAACAATATCGCACCATTTCGTGCAAAATGCAACCAAAAAATAAGTCAATGTGTCCATTTTTGTGTGACACTGCGCACGGGAGAACAAATACAATTTTTTTGCCGTACAACACTCAACAATGCTCCTCGCCCAATGGGGTTATTTCTTTTTCCCGGTTCGGGATTATTCTGTATTTCCTCTGCATAAAATAAAATTTTTCTTGTTTTATTAATCTGCCCTTTGCTAATTTCTGCTGGAAACTAACTGAAGGAGGAATAAAATGGCTTTAATGATCACCGATGAATGTATTGCATGCGATGCCTGTCGTCCGGAATGCCCCAATGATGCAATTAGCGAAGGCGATCCCATCTATGTGATTAATCCTGACCTGTGCACCGAATGCGTTGGTTTCTACGATGAACCGCAGTGCGTGAATGTGTGTCCTGTGGATTGCATTGTGCCGGATCCGAATCATCAGGAAACCAAAGAAGAACTTCTGGAAAAGAAGAAAAGAATTCACGGAGAATAAGCAAAATAGGGCGCCCGCAAAACGGGCGCTTTTTGTTTTTATACCGGAAACTTCCCATGTCAAAAATCGCCATTTTAAAAGAACTCTGGGCCTACATGAAGCAACGCAAAAAATGGTGGTTAGGCCCGCTTATCTTTTTCCTGCTGCTGTTGGGAATGTTTATTGTTTTTATGGAAGGATCGGCGCTGGCCCCGTTTATTTACACCCTATTCTAAACCTCCCTCTTTTTATCCTGTGTTTAAACAACAATTAAATTATTGTCGCTGACCGGTGGTGCGGTAAAAAAGGTTTTTCATTATATGACCTACGATGGCAGGATTTTCTTTCAGGCGACGGGTAGAATACCCGAACCAGTCCGTTCCGTAAGGTACGTACACCCGCAGTCGGTGGCCGCTGTTCACGATAATCCGCCGTAGCTGAGGATCCACACCTAAAAGCATCTGAAATTCATATTCTTCGCGCCTCAATCCCAGCTCGTCGATTAAACGTAAACCGTGCCACACAATTTTTTCATCGTGGGTGGCAATACCCACGTAGCATTCTCCCTTCAACAGTTTTTCCAATCCGTACATGAAATTGTAATTAATAACCGTTTTATCTTTGTAAGCAATTTCCCGTTTTTCGTTGTAAATCCCTTTGCAGAATCGCAAGTTAGCCTTCTCGGGGAGCAACCGATTGATATCGTTAATGGTGCGACGTAAATACGCCTGCAGTACCGTACCCACATGATTATCGTATTCTTTTTTCAACTTCAAATACATGTCCAGCGTATCATCTGTGGTGGTGGCATCTTCCATATCAATCCGAACAAAATTGTTGATTTTAACCGCCGCCTGCACCAACGTACGGATATTTTCGAAGCAAAAATCTTTGTCGATTTTTAATCCCATGTGAGTGGGTTTCACAGAAATATTAGCATCCAATTTTTCCTTTTCAATCGCCTCCAGAACGTGCAGATATTCTTCCACTGCTCGGTTGGAATCCTCTTTACTTTTCACTTCCTCACCCAGTACATCTATGGTTGCCATCATCCCCTGAGCATTGAGCTCCTTCACCACCCGGATGGCATCATCCAGCTTTTCGCCGGCAATGTAATGCCTGGAGAAATATCCAACAATGGGTTTTGGAATGTAGGGCAAGGTGTGGGCAATCAAGTGATTAAACCAGCTCATGCCGTCCTCCTCTGACGCTGTCTTCCTATATGTAATAAAAATATAATTTTTTTCACAAACATTGTCAATTCATAAAAAAATCGGTATAGAGTCGGGCATGTTAACGGTATCATCTTCCGGTAATCTGGGAATGTTCTTGTTTACGGAAAAGGAAAGGTCTAAATTGAAGCGTCAAAAAAGGAGATGCAAAGTATGGAGCAATATCAGGATTTTCGGGCAGGTTACGTCGCTTTGGTAGGGAAGCCTAATGTTGGGAAATCAACGTTACTCAATCAATTACTGAAGTTTAAAATTTCCATTGTAACCCATAAACCCCAGACTACACGCAAGAAGGTACTGGGCATTTTAAGCGGGGAGAATTACCAGATTGTGTTTATTGATACTCCGGGCATCATTGAACCCCGTTACAGCTTACAAAAAGTCATGATGAAATACGTCCGGAACGCCATGGAGGATGCCGATTTAATCGTGTACCTGGTGGATGCTTCGGCGCCCAGGCAGGATTTCGACCCGCTGGAACAACAGATTGCTCCTATGGAAAAACCGGTTATCCTGGCACTGAACAAGATTGACCTGGTAAAAAAGAATGACCTGCTTCCCCTGATGGACGCCTACCGCTCGCTATATAATTTCCGGGCACTGGTTCCCATTTCGGCCATAAAAGGGGACGGACTGGATGAACTGGTTCAGGAAATTGTGAACAATCTTCCTTACAGCCCGCCCTATTATCCTCCGGATTATGTCACAGACCAGCAGGAACGGTTTTTTGTCTCCGAAATTATTCGGGAAAAAATATTTCAGTTGTACGGTGAAGAAATCCCCTATTCCTGCCATGTGCAGATAGAGGAGTTTAAAGAAAATCCCGGCCGCAAGGATTTTATCCGCGCCATCATTTACGTAGAACGAATATCGCAAAAGGGAATTTTAATCGGGAAAAAAGGACAGGCGCTGAAACGGGTGGGGGAACTGGCACGTCAGGAAATTGAAGCGTTTCTGGGGCGACCGGTGTACCTGGAACTTTATGTGAAGGTCATGGAAGACTGGCGGAAAAAGGAGAATAAGTTGCGGCGGTTGGGGTACTAACCGCCCATTTTCTAGTTAGGCATGAATTAAAAGAGGCGAATTCGGTGACACCGCCCATGGAATGGTAATAAACACAGAATCGTTCCTTTTTCCGGAGAGTTTTTGCAAAAAATTAGTTTTCAAGAAGGCAGAGGAAAGGGGTATTTCGAGAAACAAACCCACGTTGTTGTTAAGGTGTGACCAATTCTCCAAGAGCGTTCGTTCGTCCTGAATCCACCGAAAAATTTCAGGAAAGAAAAGTGAAACTGGAATTCAGCGGCGACCCTGCCGGAACACACAGAAACACTTTTCATATTCTTCCAAATGTTCTCTCTACCTCCAGCGGAGTAATTTGTGAACTTTAATCAAGCCTAGTTTCTTCAGGGAAAGGTTATTCTTCCTTTGAATTCGCTTCCTGGATTTTAATTTGTTTTTCCCCGGAGTTGTGAGGTAAATTTGTCAGGAAGAAAACAGGTAGAGAACCATGAAGCGGCAGGTTTTCTGGCTAACCATATTTGCCATTGCCATGGCATTGCTGGAAGCAGCAGTGGTGGTGTATTTACGGGAGTTGTACTATCCTGGCAACATTCGGGCAATTTTCCCCTTACGCCTGTTCAATGCGCTGGATGTGAAGGTTGAGCTGGCTCGCGAAGCTGCCACCATTGTGATGATGCTCAGCGTAGCGTTCCTGGCTGTGAAAAAGGACACCACCCGAATTTTTGCTGCTTTCGTGTACCAATTTGGCATCTGGGATATTTTTTACTATGTCTGGCTAAAGGTTTTTATCGGCTGGCCACTCCACTGGGGCGAATGGGACATTCTGTTTCTGATTCCCTGGGCCTGGTTTGGTCCCTGGATCTGCCCGGCGCTCATTGCACTGCTCTTCGTCATCTGGGGCGGTGTGGCGCTCACCACCTCTCGACCCGTTTTCTTCGATACTCGAAGTTTGGCTATTTTTATTCTGGGTGCCGGTGCGGGTTTGATTGCCTTCCTCCAGCCTGCATTTACCTTCGTCAGGCAATACGGTGTGGAACAAATCGAAATTTTTCAACCAGGGCACTTCTGGTGGCCTCTCTACATCGTGAGCCTTATTCTGATGACGATTGGGCTATTTCAGACCCTGCGGAAACAGAGGTAATTACCACCCCATCTCCCGGAAGTAATGTTGCTTTTATGCAGGGAACACGTGGTTGTGATTTTTTAAATCGTTTCCGGAAAGCACCGGGCATCCGTTTCATTAACGAAGCAGGAAAGGATATTCATGCGTACCATCCCGATGAACACAGTTCTTGAGCGCTTGGAAGAGGTTATGCAAACCAGACTGGAAGATGTGCAACTGGTGGTGCAAGAATTCGCCTCCCGCCAACCCTGGCTGCTCTCCTATTTGCTTACCGTTGGCGGAAAGGACCTGAACGAGGAGGCACGCTCTGTCCTTTTAATGTACGGGTATTTTATCTGGCGTATCATGGAGCAAGAGAACCCTCATTTAAAGCAAATCGATGATGAACTTATTCTGAAAGTCGATGAAGAAAACGCCCGTATGTTGGACAAAATTGGGGTGCTGGAGGAGATGGAATTCTTTCAAATGGTGAATAAGATACTGGAGAACCATCCTCAGCTTCCTCTCCTCCGGGTAACCATCGAAGTTATTATTGAAGAAGCGTCGCAGGGTGAATTTGACGATTTCATGGCGGGACTCATAGTAATTTACTTGAAAAATGTGATTGATTGTATTCACCGAGCGGATGAAGAAATGGGAACTGCCAATTAACCGGAAAATCCGTCGATATTTGCCATTTGTGCCCTCCCGGAAATATCCTATTTAGTCGATTTTTCCCCGGGGTTAATTGAAAAACTCCTTGAACAGGACACGAAAATTCATATATTCCCCTAGCCATGTAAACGGAAAGGGAAATCATGACCCGCCTACTGATTGTGGATGATGATTTCGATCTCTTAAATACCTTAAAAGATGCCTTTGTCATGAGTGGTTTTATGGTCAGTACAGCCAGTAACGGGCAGGAAGCACTGGCTATTTTTCGGAACGGACAGTTCGATATCGCAATTTTCGATGTGGAATTACCGGAGATGAACGGATTCCAGCTCACGGAACAGGTAAAGGCTCTGCGACCCGATCTTCCGGTGGTGCTCATTACCGGTTATTCCCATCTTTATCGTCCTCAAGATGTGCTCAGCCTGGATGTGGAAGCCTTCCTGAAAAAGCCGTTGAATATTCCCGAGTTTATTCAGATAATCAACAACATTGCACGCCGTTTAAAGGGAAATTAAGGAGATTGTATGGAACTGGACGGATTTTTTCAACCTGCTTCTGTTGCAATTATTGGTGCCTCGCGCAAAGAGGGGAGTCTGGGACGGGTATTTTTCGACAATGTCCTGAAATTCAACTATCGCGGAAAAATTTATCCCATTAATCCCAAAGCACCGGAGATTGCGGGAATTCCCTGCTATCCGGATGTGGAATCGCTCCCGGAAGTCCCGGATCTGGCAGTCATCATGGTACGAAAGGAGCTGGCCATTGCAGCAGTGGAATCCTGCGGACGTAAAGGGATCCGCAACATCATCATGATTACGGCTGGCTTTCGGGAAGTCGGTGGCGAGGGTGTGGAGCGTGAACGCAAATTGATGGAGGTGGTGCAGCGCTACAACATGCGTTTGATTGGCCCCAATTGCATGGGAATCATCAACACCGATCCTGAAGTGAGTTTGAATGCCAGCTTTTCGCCTACCGAGCCGTATGTGGGGAACGTGGCCTTTGTCTCCCAATCCGGCGCTCTGGGTGTTGCGGTTCTGGAGATGAGCAAAACGTTGCGATTGGGATTTTCCATTTTTGTGAGCGAAGGGAATAAAGCCGACCTGGGCGACAGCGATTTTCTGGAATATCTGGAAAACCACGACCGCACGGATGTGGTGACGCTGTATCTGGAGAGTATTGAAGATGCGGTACGTTTTCGCCGGGTGGCGCGGAATTTAAGCCGCCGTAAACCGGTGATTGCGGTGAAAGCCGGGCGCAGCCAGAGTGGAGCGAAAGCTGCTTCCTCCCACACTGGCGCGCTGGCCAGCAGCGATGCCGCAAACGATGCCCTCTTTAAACAAACGGGTATCCTGCGAGCAGATTCCATCGAGGAGCTGTTTGAACTGTCGCTGGCATTTTCCACCCAACCCCTTCCGGCAGGAGACCGGGTCGCCGTGGTAACTAACGCAGGGGGCCCGGGTATCCTGGCCACCGATGCTATTGAGCGCAACGGTCTGCAAATGGCCCCCCTTTCCGAAAAAACCCGGAATACACTCCGCAGCTTTCTACCAGAGGAAGCTTCGGTACACAATCCCGTGGATATGATTGCCAGCGCCAACGAAGAGACCTATCGCCAGGCACTTCAGGCCGTGTTGCGGGACGAGAACACCGATGCAGTGATGGTAATTATTGTTCGCCCACCGGTTAACACCACTCCCCGTATGATTGCCGAAAATTTACGGGAGGTACTGAGCAAGAACCATAAAAAACCAGTCTTTGTGGTACTCATGTCCCAATGGGACGATTCCTGTGGTCTGGATGTGTTTCAGGAGCTCCACCTGCCGGTGTACGCCTATCCCGAATCGGCGGCCCGTGCTATTGCCTCTATGCTGCGCTACCGCCAGTGGCGCAAAGCACCGCTTGGGAAGGTCAAAAAATTTCCAGCACCCAAAAATGGACTGATTCATCTTTTCGAACAGGCGCGCGCCGAAGGACGGGAATACCTTCGAAGCATGGAAGTGTATTCCATTCTGGAACATTACGGTTTCCCCCTCCCCCGCACCGCACTGGTTCAGTCTCCGGAAGAAGTGGTGGCATTTTTCCGTGAGCTCCGGAAACCTGTAGTGCTAAAAATCGAATCAGATGATATTGTGCATAAATCCGATATGGGCGGGGTACGAATTGGACTGGAGAGCGAAGAGAGTATCCGCCAGGCTTTTGATGAAATCATGAGCAATGCTCTGAAAATTACCGAGGGCGATCGAATCCTGGGAATTCTGGTACAGGAAATGGTTTCCGGAGGACAGGAAGTAGCTCTGGGCATGAAGCGGGATCCCGGTTTCGGACCGCTCATCATGTTTGGCATGGGCGGAATTTTTATTGAGGTATTTCGGGACGTGAGTTTTCGTCTGGCTCCGGTGACCGATCGCGATGCCCGGGAAATGATTGCCGAAATCAAAGGTTTTCCGCTGTTGCAGGGAGTTCGCGGCCATGCAGGAGTGGACCTGGATTTCCTGGCGGAGAACATTCAGCGGCTCTCTCAACTGGCACTGGATTGGCCTTTAATTCAGGAAATGGATTTGAATCCTTTTAAAGCATTTCCAGAGACCAGCTCCAGCAAAGTTGTGGATGCCCGCATCCGCATCGCCCTGGAAGAAAAGGATGGTTAAGCTCAGATTTTTCCCGGGTGCTTTATAACACCTCGAATGGATGAAATGGGAGGGATTTTTTACTCCAAAAAATAAACATTTAGAAATTTTGAAAGCAAAATAGAGAGTCGCAGAAGAGAGTAATATTCGTTTAATGAAACCTGCTTGGGGGGACATTCCCTGTACTCTCGTTTAAAAGGCAAAGCACTTATTCGGGGAAATAAATCATCTTCGCTAATCTAAAAGGAAAAAACATTTTCTTTAGATGAACCACCCCATTTTAACCTCACTTTCAATTCCCCCGGGACCTACTAAAAAATCGCACACCAATATTTGAAAAATTCTTGCTATTTTATTAAACTCTATCCGTAGTTCTAACAAAATGAGCGAAAGTTTTCATTTGCTGACAAATTTACACAAACCTGTCATTCTGAGCCCTGCTTGAGCAGGGCGAAGAATCTTTATTGCTTTAGCAAGATGAAGAATTTCATGAGAGAAATGATCAGTTAATTTCTGAAAATTCAAGTAAATCAACTTCTTTTTATCTGTTAATGCAAAACATATTAAACGGTTATTAAAACAATAAACATGGTGGAGTAAAAGAAACGTTTGGGAGGAATCATGTCAGAAGATGCTGCCTGGAAAGAAGCTCTCACTCATTTGTTTCGGGAATTCATGGAATTTTTCTTTCCTCACATTGCCGCGGATATTGATTTTTCCTGCGGGTACAAATTTCTGGACAAAGAGTTTCAGCAGATTGTGCGGGGATCAGAGACGGGACGTCGGATAGTGGATAAGCTGGCGCAGGTGTGTTTGAAGGATGGGGAGGAGAAGTGGTTATTGATTCACGTTGAGGTGCAGGGTGGCAGGGAGAAGGACTTTGCGAAGCGGATGTTTATTTACCGCAATCGCATTTTCGATGTGCATCAACAGCAGGTTGTTAGTCTGGCGGTACTAACGGATCGGAGTCCATCTTATCGTCCCAATCGGTACCTGGAAGAGCGTTGGGAATATCGGCTTGAATTTAAATTTCCGCTGGTAAAGATCATTGATTATATTCCCGAGGAGGTAGAGAAGAAGGTTAAGGAGAATGTGTTTGCGTTGGGCGTATTGGCATATTTACGAACGATTGAGACGGAGGGGGCTTATACGGATCGGTATCGCTGGAAGAAGGAGTTTTTGATTCGCTTATATAAGCTGGGGATGAAGCGGGAAACTATTGCAGCACTTTATAAGTTTATTGAATGGATTATGACTTTACCGAAGGAATTGGATAGTCAATTAATTGATGAGATGTTTAAAATAGAGGAGAAGGAAGGTATGTCCATTTTATTTTTAGCAGAGCAGCGGGGGTTAGAAAAAGGCTATGAGAGAGGGATAAAGGAAGGTCTCCAACAAGGCATTCAGAAGGGGATTCAGAAAGGCATTCGGCAGGGTTTGCAAAAAGGAAAACTGGAAGGTAAGCAAGAAATACTTCGGAAGGTAATTGTGGATATATTGGAGGTGAAATTTCAACACATAGGAGAAGAGACTCGAGAAGCAATTCAAAGGATTAAATCAGTAGAAAAACTGGAAAGTCTGCTGGAAACAGCCAAAATGGCAAAGTCGCTGGAAGAGTTTACTGAAAAAATAAATTAAGTGGAAAAACGACCACAAAAATAAAGCATTAGATAGAGAAAGATTTTAATATTGGAAGTCATTGCATCGTTCCTTTTTTCCCTTCGGAAATGGTACTCTGGTGGCTGTGTATTTCCACGGGATATCCAATGTTTTCCGAACTGTATACATGAGGAAATAACTTCTTATTTAAACATTAGAGACCTCTTTACCCGAAAAATTTATGGTTCCAGCCTGTCAGCTACCCTACATAATTTTTAAATTGCAAAGAGTATCGCTATAATTACTGTTTAAAATGAAACATCCTATATTTTTACCGATATCTAAACTGCGCAGGAGGCGATGAGAATAGATGTCCTCACCATAGGAATGGCTACCTGGGATTTAACTTTTCTGGTTTCCCGGCATCCTGGTGCCAACGAGAAGATGTTTGCCCGGCAACTTGTTGAGAGTGGAGGCGGTCCTGCCGCCACCGCAGCTTTTACCTCAGCCCGGCTGGGGGTGCGCTCTGCTTTTATCGGATACCTGGGGAAGGATGCTTTTGGCGAAAAGCATCTTAAGGAGTTGCAAGCGGTGGGAGTCAATACAGACTATATTTTGCGTCGGGATGCTCCCACATCACTTTCGGTATGTCTGGTGAAACCAGATGGCCTGCGTACAGTGGTGAGTTATCCCGAGCCGGTTCCCACCCCTCCACCGGCACAACTAAAATTTCCTTCCCTACCTCCAGCGGTTTTGCTGTTAGATGGTCGGGAGCTTGAAATTTCCCGCCAGGCCATCGCCCGGTTCAAACCGCATTCTGTTCCGGTAATTCTTGATGCCGGTTCCGTGCACACCGGAACCCGGGAATTGCTTTCCCATACGGATTATCTGATCTGCTCCGAGAAGTTTGCCCGGCAGTACACGGGGGAATCCCGGCTCCATCGCGCTCTTCAGAAACTTGCCCGGATTTCTCCGGTGGTAGTCATAACCCGGGGCGAAGCAGGGCTTTTGTGGCAGCAGGGCAATGCTGCCGGGGAACTGCCTGCTTACCCGGTACACGCCGTGGATACCACCGCCGCCGGAGATGTTTTCCATGGTGCCTTTGCTGCCGGACTGGCGATGGGGAAGCCTTTACCCGAAAATTTAC
The DNA here is from genome assembly GCA_027039625.1 of Calditrichia bacterium. GTDB lineage: Bacteria > Calditrichota > Calditrichia > RBG-13-44-9 > RBG-13-44-9 > JALXCH01. Next base: position 10,158 of record JALWDQ010000061.1, read on the forward strand.
GGTTCGCCAGCGCTGCTGCTGCTCTGGCCTGTACCGGACTCGGCAGCCGCTCTTGTATACCTACACGACAACAGGTAGAGGAGCTGATGAATTCTCACCAACTTGAGTAATGGAAACATCTTTCCTTTAAAAATTCCTTGCACAACTCGAAAAATTTTCCGTAATATTATCAGGTAAAATCCAGACGAACGGTTTCTTGGTGAAAACGGTAATTGCCGATATATTATATTCCGCACCAGTTCAAATTTCCATTAAGCGCAAGAAGCAGAGTACCATTACAGAAAGAAAAAGAAGCAGATGTTCGAGAATAGAGAAATGCTAAATTCCATTGCAGAAGTCAAAGAGATTGTGCGCGAAGCAGCAGCACTGGCAGCCCGGCGGCAGCAACGTTTCGACTTTACCCGGCGTCAGTTAAAAGCGGATGGAACCATCCTCACCGAAATTGATCAGGAAATTGATGAGCTTCTCTATCGCCACCTTCGGCAGGCATATCCCGATGCCAATATCCTCACCGAAGAAACAACACGGGAATTCGACCCCCATCGTTTTTACACCTTTGCTGTGGATCCCATTGACGGAACCGATGTGTTTAGCCAGGGAATGCCCGGATGGAGTATCTCGGTGGGTTTGCTGGATTCCCATTGGCATCCCGTTGCCGGAGTGGTGTACTCTCCCCGCTGGGATGCGCTATTCTTTAAAGATGTGGAAGGAAGCGCTTACTACAACGAGCAGGAAATATCTCTACCTCCAGTGCGCCCCATCGACTCCAACACCTCCCTTCTGGTTTATTCCCATGTACATCATGATCTGGACATCCAGCGCTATCCCGGAAAGATTCGCAACTTTGGGAGCACAGCTCTGCACATGTGTTTCCCCTTAATTTACCCCGGGGTGTGTGGAGCACTTTTACGCCGGGTGCACATCTGGGATCTGGCGGGCGCCCATGCCATCCTTGATGCTGCTGGTTTTAGCCTGGAATATCTGGATGGCTCGGCAGTGGAGTATTCCCGGCTGGTGGATGGCAGCTCTACTCCGGATTTTCTCCTCGCCGCCCCTCCCGAGGCCATGCATTCCATCCGCCAGTTTATTTCCCGAATTTCATAAGAAAGACCTTTTTCACTTTTTTATGGAAAAGGGTGGGAACAACCAATGTACTTTACGGAACAACAGCGGAAAGCCCTCTGGTTTGTGGTGGTGGTTTTTGCTCTGGCGGTAGGCTGGCAATACGTGCAACATTTCTTCTTTCCGCCTCCACCTACCGACTTTTCCGCTTTCGAAAAGGAATTTTACCGGAAACGGGACAGCTTGCGGCAACGTTTCGCCGAAACGACCCTGGATACCCTTTCCCGGCCTCTTAAAAGTACCAAAGCGTTATCTGCCGGAGAAGATGCACCAATCAACATTAACACTGCCAGCGCCGAAGAACTGGAAACCCTGCCGCGCATTGGTCCCAAAATAGCGCAAAGAATTATTCGCTACCGTACCCGGCACGGCCCTTTTCGCCGCAAAGAAGACCTGATGAAAGTCAAAGGCATCGGTAAAAAGACTCTGGAAAAATTGCAAGATTTGATTACCGTAGGGAAGAATCAGGAATAAAAACGACGAACCCTCATTGAAAAAAACAAAACAAGTAACAAAATCCCAGGGCTCCGGTAGCGGAAGATGGACAAAACGGGTGGAGAAATTGAGAAATTTCCCTCAAATTCATTCCATTAAGGAGCTCACCAGAAATTCTTACAGAATTGCAACCTGCATGAATAAACTCCGTTTTACCGGGTAAAGCTACGTGTGTGGAAACAAAGGTCGAGGAAACATTGCAAACGGATGAAGAACTGATTCGTGCTTCGCAGCAGGGTTCCCAGGAGGCGTTTAAACAATTGGTACAGCGGTATTACCAGCATGCTTATGCCATGGCTTTTTACTGGACGCACAACCGGGAAGTGGCGCTGGATATCTCTCAGGAAAGTTTCGTGCGGGTGTACCGTCACCTTCGGAAGTTTGATCTGAATCGTTCTTTCAAAACCTGGTTATTCACCATTGTAAAGCGGCTGGCACTGAATTATCTGGAGCGCCACCGGCGGCGCTGGACGGTTTTTAGCGATTATTTTTCCGGGAACCGTTCCCACAAAATCCCGGAAGCTCCGGCGGACGAGCGCTTTGCCCATCGGGAATTGCAGCAGCAGGTCTGGGAAGCCCTTCGCCAACTGGAAGATAAAGACCGAGACATCATTCTTCTTAAAGATTTTGAAGATTTCTCCTACAAAGAAATAAGCGAGGCGCTGGGCATCCCGGTGGGCACGGTGATGTCCCGACTATTCCATGCTCGAAAAAAATTAGCTAAAATAATTGAGGAATTGAATCGTGTCCCTGAATAACCACCAATGTGCGGCATATAAACCGTTGCTGGTGCGCTATGTGGATGGGGAGCTCACCCCAGCCGAAAAGGAAAAACTGGAGGCGCACCTGAAACAGTGTCCGGAATGCCGGGCAGACCTGCAAAACCTCGAAAAATGGAAGGAGGTGAACCAGGAAATGAAATCGAAACTATTACCGGATATGGCCTGGGAGGAATACTGGCACCACCTTTACAACCGTCTGGAACGGGGTGTCGCCTGGATTCTGATTTCCCTGGGAGCAATTATCATCCTGGGATACGCGGTGCTGGACTTTGTGCAGAGCGTGCTCCGCTCGGCCGAACTTACTTCACTGGAAAAATGGGGTATTCTTTTGCTCTCCCTGGGATTCGTAGTGCTTTTCATTTCGGTACTGCGGGAGAAGTTAATGGTACGCCGACACGACAAATACAGGAGGATTGTGCGATGATTGTAACAACCACCGAAAGCATTCCGGGAAAACGTGTGGTCAAAGTGCTGGGAATTGCTAAAGGGAACACTATTCGTGCCCGTAACATAGGACGGGACATCCTAGCCCTATTCAAGAACATCGTGGGTGGCGAAATCGAAGAGTACACAAAACTCATTGCCGAATCCCGCGAGCAAGCCATCGACCGGATGATTGCCGATGCCGAGGCCAAGGGCGCTAACGCCATCATTAATGTGCGCTTTACTACCAGCTACATCATGCAAAATGCTTCTGAAATTCTGGCTTACGGCACGGCGGTAATTGTAGAATAATTTTGCGGAATGGCGTGAAAAACGCGATTTTCCCCGAATAGCAAGTCCAGAAAAGTGCCGGGAAAGCTTCTCTTTAACAACTTTACCAAACATAGGCATCTTTCAGTTCCAGGGGATGGGAGGTAGGTTTATAGAGTTTACAAAGATAAAATGGTGATTGGATAGTAAGGGAAATTCCACATCCATTGAAATTTTTATTCCGGGTAAGTCACATACGCGGCACAACAAAATGATGAATTGGGACAGGGAAGTAGAAACAATGCACGCTTTAAAAACATTCTTTTACGGAACGAAACAGAAATTTTTACTTTACGGCACCATCACGCAGAAAAATGAAACTTTTTCCTCCTCCTTACCCGTATATAGGCAGTAAACGAAAGACCGGTTAATCGAGCACTAATTCAAATACGGTTTAACAACATAACCAGACCTAAGCCAATGGAATTGCCAATTCATCATCCATTCTCACTTAAAAATTGCTTGCTTCAAATTGGAAAACAGGTATTTCCCCCATATTTATTGATTTCGACACCACCTGCGTTCGTTTCTCCTTGTTTGCGTAAGTCTTTATTTTCCCACCCAACTGTAACCAAACGCGCTTCCCCGGATAGGGCTACCCGACAGCTTAAAACTTTTTTATTTTACACAGAGGCGTTTTTTAGAGAAAATAAAAAATTGTTGGAGGCTTTATGAAAAGTGTTTTTTTGGGGTACGTAATCTGGATTTTGTTCATAATGGCTTTCTCTGCTTCTGCCCAACCAATTCCCGATTATTACCAGCGCTACTCGTTTTTATGGGCACCTTCTTCTGCTTATGAATACGGACTGGTGGGATTTGCCAATCCGGCGAACCTGCACTTTGTAAACAAATTTGAAGCACAGGTGTACTGGCGCAGTGCCGGGCAGAATTCGGATCAGCCGAGGGATTGGGGTATTTTCACCGGAACGCCCGGGCTGGGGTTTGGGATGCTTCGCCAGCACCCCGGGGAAGGTTCCGTTACCGATTACAAAATTTCCACCGCATTTGGTAAAAAATCCCTGGCACTGGGTTTGGCTTATGGCTGGTCTTCGGGAGCAACCTGGGATGCGATGCGGGAAAAATTGGTTACGGTGGGAAGTGTGATTCGCCCCTTCTCTCATTTATCTCTGGGATTGGTGGCACATTTTTCCTTACAATCCGGTGCACGCGAGGGTGTGGCCGAAATTGGCCTCCGCCCACTAGGAACTCCCCTGCTCACTTTATTTGCAGACGGAGCAATGCAAAACGGCACGGTTCTGGCCGATGCACCTTGGAGTGCCGGGGTAAGCCTTCAACCCATCAAAGGCGTCTCGGTGGTGGGACGTTATTTTAGTGACAAAGCGTTTACTGTGGGTTTCACCTTCCAGCTGGGAGGCGCCGGAGTGGCTTCCCTGGGAAGCTGGGATAGCAATGGAGATTACGCCGCCACTACTTACATGGTACGTACCGGTGGCTGCCAGCCCAGCTTCTTCTCCACTATGTTCCGTAAAAATAAATTGTATGTGCCGATGGATTTAAAAGGTCGGGTGGCTTATCTGGATTATCGTTTTTCCGAGAAAGGTGTTCATCGTTTTTACCGGATTCTGGCAAATATTCAAGCAGCAAAGCGTGATCCCCGGGTGCACGCCATTGCTCTCAATCTTTCCCGGACTCGCATCACCCCGGAAAATGCGTGGGAAATCCGGGAAGCGTTAAAGGACTTCCGGCAGAGCGGTAAAAAGGTGGTGGTATTTCTGGATAATGCCGGGATGACCCTTTATCATCTGGCGAGTGTGGCGGACAAAATAGTAATGGATCCCGAGGGAAGCCTGATGCTCCCCGGTTACATTATGGGACGTACTTATTTAAAGGGAACATTAGAGAAATTAGGGCTGGGATTCGAGGAATGGCGTTTCTTCAAGTACAAATCAGCGGCAGAGGCATTGAGTCGGGAAAACATGTCCGATGCCGATCGGGAACAACGTCAGGCGTATCTGGATGATTGGTACGAATTAGTTCGGGCCGATGTTTGTGAAGCAAGGAGTATTTCTCCCCAGAAGTTCGATGACATGATAGACAACCACGTATATTTTATGTCGCCAGAAGCCATAGAAGCCGGTTTGGTGGACACCCTAGGGCGCTGGTCGCAGCGGGAAGACCTGCTAAAGGCGCTTACCGGCCGCGAGCTGGAGAAAGTGTCAACCTCCCATTTGCTGGATAATGCCGTAACCACCCAACAGTGGGGAGAGTTGCCTCGCATTGCCATCGTGTACGCTCTGGGCGTGTGCGATGTGGACAAAGGCATTCGCGCCCGCTGGCTGGAGAAGAAGTTCTTAAAGCTGGCGAAAGATAAGTCGGTGAAAGCGGTGGTATTTCGGGTGGATTCCCCGGGCGGGGACGGAATGGCCAGCGACATGGTTGCCGAAGCGTTGAAAAAATGCAGCGAGAAAAAACCGGTAATTATCAGCCAGGGGCAGGTGGCGGCTTCCGGGGGTTACTGGATTTCCATGTACGGAGACGAGATTGTAGCCGGTCCCAATACTATTACCGGTTCTATCGGCGTGATTGGCGGATGGTTGTACGATAAAGGCATCAGCCAGAAAATGGGAATGACTTCGGACTTTGTGAAGCGGGGTAAACATGCCGACATGGGATTTGGGGTCACCTTGCCCTTTTTGGGACTCACTATTCCGGCACGTAACCTTACTGAAGAAGAATATCATAAAATGGAACATTACATCAAGGCATTTTACGATATTTTTGTGAAAAAAGTGGCTCAGGGACGCGGTCTATCCGTAGAGAGAGTCCGCCAGATTGCCGAGGGACGCATTTATTCCGGGTTGGATGGCCAGCAGGTAAAACTGGTGGATGAAATTGGAGGATTGCTCACTGCTATCGCCATTGCCCGACAAAAAGCTGGGATACCCCTGGACAAAGAGGTTAGCATTGTGGAATATCCCCGCTACAAAGGATTTTTCCCCAATCCCCTAAAAGGCGTTTCGGCGCAGATGAACCCTCAAGAGGAAATCATCCTGGAATATTTGCGTATGTTGAGCGAACATCCCGGAAAACCTTTGCCCATGCTGCCTCCGGGCAGTTACCCGGTGCTGGAGCAGTAAACTTTTTCCTCACAAGGCCGGATACTTTCTCCGGCCTTTTTTATTAACCGGGTAAACTCACTCCCTTTTAAAATCGGAAGTTAAGCAAGTTAAGCATCCCAACAAAATTCCAAATCGGTGCGCAAGCTAAACACAAGCTAAAGCTTGCGGCTACCGTAAGGCAACCATGCAGGTACCGTGCGGTTGCAGTTTTGTGGAGAGCAACAAAACAAAAAACCGGAACACCTACAGGTATCCCGGCTTTTGATTTATTAGGATAAAAAAAACCTGAAAGAAATCAGGCTTCATCTTCAATGAGCTGATATTCGTGCTCCAGTGTGATGTTGGCACGGCGAATCATTTCCGAAATGGAGCAGTACTTATTTTGCGAAAGATCGATGGCTTTCTTAATTTTATCCAGGTATTGGTCCAGATTCTTCCCGTAAATCTTGTACACTAGCTTTATATAAGTGTACACTTTAGGATGTTCCGGAGCCCGTTCGGAATCCACCGTTACTTCCATCGTGCGATATTTTACCCGCATCTTATCCAGAAGGGAGATTACATCCATGCCGGTACACCCGGCCAGACTGATGAGAAACAGTTCCATGGGGCGCGTACCTGCTTCGGAACCCTTGAACTTCTCCGGGCCATCCATAGGCACCCAGTGGCGACTCTCGCCACGTCCCACCATGGTCAGGCCATCTACTTGCTTCACGACAATTTCACTCATAAAACCCATCCTCAATTGTTATTCATTTAATAATTGTACAATTTCGTTCTCGAAATAATCGACAGGGCGATACCCAACCACCCGATCGACCACTTCGCCGTTTTTATTCACTATAAACGTGGTGGGAATGCTCCGAATACCCCCGTAACGCATCACCACATTCTGATCTCCCAGCACCACTGTATAATTCACTCCATATTGTTCCATAAAGGGAATCACCGCATTCCATCCATCACGGTCCAGAGAAATACCGATTATTTCCAACCCATCATCTTTATATTTTTCATAGAGTTGTACGAACCCGGGTATCTCCATACGGCAGGGGCCACACCAGGTTGCCCAGAAATCCAGAATAATTACTTTACCGAAATGGTCGCTTAACCGTACTGTATTTCCATCTTTATCGTACAACACAAAATCGGGAGCTTTGGGACCCTGGGCAGTTCGGCTCTCCGCATTAGCTCTCGAAACGGCCTGAGAACTCTTCGTTTTTTTCTGCTCGGTAGTTTTGCCGTTGGATTTTCCACAAGCCAGAAATCCCATAGCCCCAATTAACAAACCAACTAAAATATAGCTTACAACTCGTTTCATCTATTCCTCCAAAAACAATTAATTATCCGGATAAACCCGTTTGTAACCTTCTAAAATGCGCTGAATAAAATGGGGTTCCGGTAAAGCACCTTCAATAGCATATTCTTCACCAACCATAGTCCGGGGAACTCCCTGTACGTTATAGCGCATAGCC
>JALWDQ010000062.1:0-1805 GCA_027039625.1 Calditrichia bacterium
CGCGTGCTCCTGATTTTAATTTTGCTTACTGGAGCTTCCCTCTGGGCACAGAGCATTTCGCTCTCCCAATCCCGATGGGTGAACCCCACTTTTCCCCTCACGGTTACCGGAAGCTATTCCCTTGCGAGTGGCGATAGCCTGCTTGCCATTGAGTGGAAAGAAAAAAATGCCTCTGACTGGACACAGGTGGCTGTGGTGGATACGGCCCATCACACCTTTCAGCAAACCATCAGCAGCTCACCGGGTGAGGGAATTTTTGAGTATCTTTTTCGCTTAACCTCCAGGAAAAATACCACCGGGGTAACCGCCAGTATAAAGATTATACTGGATCTGACCCCGCCTTTTGTGTCGAAATGGCAGGCGGCACCGGATTACATCAGCTTTGCCAATGCGCTGGTGACCGTCTCAATTAAATTTTCCGAACCGGTGAGCGATTCGGGCTCCGTTATGCGGCTGGTTTCCGTGGATGGCCAGCACTCGATTCTGTTGAGTCCCACCCTGGTGGGAGACGATTCCCTCACGGTAAACATTCACCGCTCCCTCTTCTCCGATGGGAACGTCTGGAAGGGGAAACCGGCTCTCCACATCGGGGGATATCGCGACACCTTGAACAATGTGATGGATTCCCTGACGCTGCATCCGTTTGCGGTGGATCTACTTCCCCCAGCGGCACCGCAAATTACCGGAAATTACCCGGCCATTGTTAGTGAGGAGGTACTTTCGGTTAGCGGAAAAAAGGAGAAGAAAGCCCGGTTGTTTGTGCAGGATTCGTTGCGCGAGGAATTCACCGGGCAGGAAAATTGGACGGTAGATCTTCCCGTACCGCAGGATACCCTCTACCAGTTCCGCTTTTACCAGGTGGATTCGCTGGGGAATCCCGGAGATACCACCGTGTTCATGGTGCTGGCAGACCACCAGCCACCGCAACTTCTGATGACGCCGATTTTACTCCTGAAATATTCCAGTTCCGGCAACCAGTATGCGGAACTGACTCTGAATTTTTCCGAGAATGTGCTGCTCACCTCGTTAAGTAGCATCAAGCTGAAAGGGGCTACGGGAGAGCAGATTACCCTATCCGGCTCGCCTCTGGGCTCCCCTGCCGCAATCCAGGTACTTTCGATTCACTCGGCTTCTGCCCTGAATACCATTCGCCAGTGGATTGAGCAGCAAACGGCCGTCACCCTCTCGATTGAGGCGCAAACGGTGCAGGATATGGCCGGGAATCGCAATGCCGAGGCAATCGAGAGCCCGGTACTGGTGCAGGTGCAAAATCTGGTGGCGGCATTTACCCCGCTGGATCCCTACTTAAATCCCGATTCCCGAATTCATCGGGACACGCTGTGGGCCCGCATCATTCTACAGCCGGGGAATCGGGATTCGCTGCTTTTGCTGCTGCAGGTGCAGAACCACCTGGGCGAGGATGTGTTTCGATTTTCCCGGGCAATGAATTTGCAGGGGCAGGAGCGGGTTTCGCTAAGCCCGGGATTTATTCAACGGGTGGGTGGCAGCGGAACCAGTTGGGACACCCTGCTCTGGGCGTTCCCGGTAGCGGATTTACCCGAGGATAAATATACCGCCAGCGTCTCCGTGCAATCCTTTTTGCAGGGGGCAGCCAGTTTGTTCTCCTCATTTCACTTCTGGGTGGATGGCACCGCCCCCGTGCTGAAGGCAATTTCTCCCATTTCCGGGCATACCGTGCACTACATCAGTCCCCAACCTACCTTTGTATTGCACTACCGGATGCATTTGAAGGACTCGCCCATTGATTCGGTAAAAGTGGAATTCGATCTTGCTCGCCAGGGCAG
>JALWDQ010000063.1:0-1802 GCA_027039625.1 Calditrichia bacterium
CTTTGCCAACGAGGTGGATGGCGAAGGATATTTGATGTCGGCAAAAGTTACCCGGAATAAAGTGACAAAAAGGCAAATTGACATTAATTATAAAGCGGCGTTTTAAAACACCCGTTCCATGTAAGCAGCGATTATCCCCGACGGGAAAAAATGTGGTACAGAACAAATCCCGCCAGAAGGGTTAAATACACCCACAGAAGCAGAGAGCGATATTCCTGGAGGAGGGATTGAGCGCTTTCCCGCACAAAATAAAATATCGTAAATAAAGCAGCCAGCCAGAGGATGACCCCGATTAAATTCCCCGCCAGGAAGCGCCAGGGGGAATATTTGCGCCATCCCAACCAGACAGCCAGGGGATTGCGAACTCCGTACAAAAAGCGAAGAAAAAGCACCAGCGCAAACAACGAACGCTTCTGCTGGTAAGGCTGTATTTTTTGCTGCCAGTTCCGGGGAAGCACTCGGCGCAGGATATGATGGCTATGGTAACCCAGCGCGTAATAGAATTCGAAGGATAAAAAGGAGAGGGTTCCGGCCCAGGTTAAAATCAGAAACCACTGGCCGGGAGCATCTGAAAACTGCAGGAGCCAGAATAGAAGGGCCACCTCGCCTTCGGCTATAAATCCCAGGATAAACGGCCAGGAATGCGCCAGAAACTCCATGACCTGCCCTTATTTTTCTCATTTTTGAACCGGCGCGTGCCAGGAAGCGGTTTCTATTCCCTACGAAGTGCTTTACGAATGAATGCCCCGCCTATCACCGCATCATCCTGATAAAATACCACCGATTGCCCGGGGGTAACGGCGCGCCGGGGCTCATCAAATTCGATGCGGATGGTATCTGCACCGGTCTGATACACCGTTCCGGGAGCACCCCGATCGTTGTAGCGAATTTTAACGTGCGCGCGGAGAGGTTCCTCCAGACGAGCATATTTCATCAGATTCAGGCCGGTGGCCTCCAGACCATCCGCCAGGAGATGATGTTTCTCCCCAATCACCACCAGATTCCGCTCGGGAACCAGATCGACCACATACATGGGTTTGCCCAGTCCCACACCAATGCCTCGCCTCTGCCCGATGGTGAAAAACGGATACCCCTGGTGTCGCCCCACCACCTGGCCATCGGTAGTCACAATGCTCCCTTCTGGAATTTCCTCCACATGCTCACGCAAAAATCGGCGGTAATCGTTGTCCGGAATAAAGCAAATCTCCTGGCTTTCCGATTTGTGGGCGGTGCGTAACCCGAGTCGCCTGGCGATGTCCCGAACCTCTTCCTTGGTTAAATCCCCCAGAGGGAAGAGAGTATGCGCCAGACTATCCTGGCTGAGTCCCCACAAAGCGTAGCTCTGATCCTTCTCCGCATAGCGACTGCGCAACAGCACGTATCGGTTGGTCTCTTCGAAATACTTAATGCGTGCGTAATGTCCGGTAGCCATGAACCGGGCATCCAGTTCCCGCGCTTTTTCCAGAAACGTCTGCCATTTAATAACGGTATTGCAAAGTACACAGGGATTGGGGGTGCGACCCCGCATGTATTCTTCAATAAAATTCCGGATTACCACCTGATGGAATTTTTCTGTGAAATCGAACACGTAATGGGGAATTCCCAGTTGATGACAGACGATGCGCGCATCCGTGATGGCATCCAGGGAGCAGCAACTGCTCTCCAGATTGACATTCCCGCCTACCTCATCGAAATTCCAGAGCTTCATGGTGGCGCCAATCACTTCGTATCCCTGCTCCACCAGCAGCGCTGCAGCTACGGAGGAATCTACTCCCCCGCTCATGGCTACCACCACCCGCTGT
>JALWDQ010000064.1:0-1790 GCA_027039625.1 Calditrichia bacterium
AGCCCAGTGGCAGCGGATGTATGTAAGCAGTTTCGATTTTTCCTCCACCGTATTTAATGAATGCCTAATTTACAATGCAAACCGGCAGGATGCAATTGTCCTCAATTTCAGGAGGGAGTGTGGCTTTGGGAGAAATGTAAAATTGGTAATTTGTAGAATCATCATGCACTGAGCCACAAATTGCTTACCCCCGAATTAAAAGAATTGTCACTTGCCCACGAATAAAAAAATTGATATTTGCCCACGAATCACACGAATGAGCACGAATGAAAAATGTCCAATGGATGCTGTGCATAAAATTGAAGTTTGTGCCAATAATTTGAAAAGATATTTTTTGATTGGATATTTCAGGTGGCCGGAATAAACTCTCAGGATTCAAAAAAATTATCAGCTTGCACGAAAAGAGGCCACGGAGTGGCCGAAAGATATTAGCCCATGGCCTTCAGCCATGGGAATGGGAATTCCCACCCACCATTTTGAGTCCTGTAAGGACGACAGAAATAATTTTGAATTATGAATTAAGAATTTTGAATTAGACGAATCCGTGTAAATTGGTTCAATTCGTTGATGGGAAATAAAGCATTTTTTGGCAAGATTAAAAAATCAAAAAGAAATGCAAAAAAGAATGAAAATGCAACGCTATTTCCTCAAAAGTGCGAAGCACTCACATAGGGATAGCCCGGGGCGAAGCCCTGGGAATGAGGAACACCCCAAATTGGAGCCCCAAAGGGGCGGAACAATACTGAAATTATTAGAACCACGAATACCACGAATAAACACGAATGAAAACATAATTTAATTTGGAAAGAATTTGCTAAATTATTTTAGGACTCTTTGCGTCCTTAGCGCCTTCTTTGCGTACGTTGCGGTTTTAAATAAATTAAAATTTGGGATTTATTGTTTGGTATTTATAATTTCACCATCTTTTAACTATTAATTTCCTCCCCGGACAATCCGAATGGCAATTAGTGTGGCATCGTCGAACCTTTCCCGTTCTCCCCGAAACTCCTGCAGCGCTTTTTCAATCCCTTCCACCACTTCCCGGGCACTTCGATTCGCAAACTTCTTAAACAACTGAACCAGCCGCTCCTCTCCAAAAATCACATTTTCCGGGCTAAAGGTCTCGGTTACTCCATCGGTAAATAACAGGAAAGTATCCCCTTCCCGGAAATTCCCCTGCGCCACTTCCAGTTTGCGCAGAAACAAATCCCCGGGATCCAATCCCAATCCCATGCCCGTCGGTTGCAAAATTTCGATGCCCTCTTTCTCGCTCTGGAAATGGAGACTCTCGTTGTGCCCGGCACGTACCAGCGTATATCGTCCCTGCCGCGCATCCAGCAACAGGTAAGAAAGGGTAAAGAAGGAATTCCTGGGCAAATCGTGGTAAAGGATGCGGTTCAACTCGCCCAAAAGCTCCCGGGGAGAGGCGTGAAGATGTTTTAACGAACGAAGAATCCCCTGAATGCGGGACATAAACAATGCCGCTGGCATCCCTTTACCTGCTACGTCACCAATCAACACAGCCAGCAGGTGCGGTTCAATCACGAAATAATCGTAATAATCGCCTCCCACCTCCCGAGCAGGTACCAGATGGGCAAATAAGTCAAAAGGCGGAAGATGGAGATGCGGTCGCGGTAAGGATTGTAACTGAATCTCCCGCGCCATGTTCAATTCGTGCGCCAGACGCTCCTTCTCGCTAAACTCCCGATGCAAATTGATGTTCTCGATGGCAATGGCAATCTGGGTAGCAATAATCTGCAGCAATTCCAGGTCTTCCTTATTAAACGGGG
>JALWDQ010000065.1:0-1788 GCA_027039625.1 Calditrichia bacterium
CTATTCCTCCTACTGTTAATAATCCGTAGCTGGGTATTTTAATTTCGGCAATGAAGAGAATAATGGAGAAAAGGATGAGTAATAGCCCGGCGTAATTCACCGGCAGAGTGTGGAGGGCATAAAATGCCAGGATGAGGCTGATGCCACCTACTACACCCGGTAAAATTGTACCGGGATTGTACAGTTCGAAAAAGATGCCATAAATTCCGATAAGCAGCAGAATATAGGCGATGTTGGGATCGCTGATGACGTTTAGAATCTTGAGGCGCCAGGACATTTCCATGGGCACAATTTTGGCATTTCGCGTGTGCAAAGTTTTTTTGCCCGTTAGCACTTCCACTTCTTTTCCATCCATCCAGGCAAGAAGGCTGTCCACATTATCGGCAAGCACATCCACCACGTGCAGCTTCAGCGCTTCCCGGGCGGGAATAGAAGCACTTTCGCGCACCGCTTTCTCGGCCCAATCCGCATTGCGATGGCGTTTTTCGGCGATGCTGCGAATATAAGCCACGGCATCGTTAGTAACCTTTTCCATTATGGTTTGCTGGGTGGAATCTTTACCGATTCCCATATTCACGGGATGCGCTGCTCCGATGTTAGTACCCGGTGCCATGGCTGCAATGTGAGCAGCATAGGTAATAAATACCCCCGCTGACCCGGCCCGGGAACCGGAAGGAGCCACATAAACCACTATCGGTACCGGTGAGGCCAGAATATCCTTCACAATCTGGCGCATGGATTTCATTAAACCGCCGGGAGTGTCCATCTGGATAATGAGGCATTCTGCCCCCTCCCGCGTAGCTACCTCAATCCCGTGGTGAATAAAATCAGAGGCTACCGGATTGACCACCCCGTTCAGCGTCAGCAAATAAACTCTGGGCTGCTCCTGGGCCCAGAGCGTACTTACGAAAATAATAAAAAGCAGGAATATTTTACGCATAAGTTCATATTTTTTAATACCGTGAATATTTTAACATAATCCGCCTGCAATGTCAAGTAATAAAGTGGAGATGCAGTGGGAGAAATTTTGTAAACAGGAAAAAGGACTTTTGGTGGCAGGAAATTGAATTCTTGGTAAACGTTTGATGATGCCCCTGAAGAGAAGCGCAGGCTGGTGCGAGGGTGTTCTATTTACCGGGCTTGAACTCGAACACCCGGGGAAACGGGTCTTCCGGTTACTTAGAAAAGACCTTCTGGTATCCCGGGCACCGCATCAAATATCGAAATCCGGTAGGTGGTACGGGTACAACCGCTGCCGATGACGTTCGGGGTAAGAACACACTTCTTCTCCCCTTCCGTTAAAAATGCGGGTAAGTCGCAAAGGGCGGTGGCAACGGGAGCAGACATAGCGGAATTCCGGAGGCATATTCTCTACTTTCAGCCAATGGTGCGGTTTTATTTCCACACTTCCGGGTGGTAACAATTGCACAAAGCTGCGATGACATACCGGACAAGTAAATTCTCCGTAGTTTCTTTCGTATTTACTCATGGAATGAGTAAGACTGCGAAGTAGAAACATCACGGGCTCCTTTCGGTTTAATTTCCATAATTGGAAGGACTACCGTAAAAGTCGATCCCTTCCCTGGTTCACTATCCAGTAAAACTTTCCCCCTCATGGATTCAACAATTTCTTTTACCAGAGTTAATCCAATTCCCATACCCCCACCCATAAAATCCTGTTTAGAGGTTCGATGATTAATGACATCCTGGATTTCATAAAATTTCTCGAAAATCATGTTTTGTTTGTCGAAGGGAATTCCCACGCCATTATCCTTCACAGAATAAAAA
>JALWDQ010000066.1:0-5496 GCA_027039625.1 Calditrichia bacterium
CCCTATTTACCCTATTTACCCTATTTCCCTATTTCCCTATTTCCCTATTTCCCTATTTCCCTATTTCCCCCCTTCCCCCTTCCCCGCCTTCATTTTCTTTTCAATTTTCGCCCAGGTATCGCGCAGAGCCACGGTACGATTAAACACCAGCTTCTCCCCGGTAGAATCGGGATCGACCACGAAATAGCCCAGCCGCTCGAACTGGAAACGCTGGCCGGGTTGGGCTGTTCGTAAAGCCGGTTCTGCCCAGGCCCGGGGAATGATCTTCAGTGAATCCGGATTGAGAAATTCTTTGAAATCCCGATCCTTGTGGCCTGCGGGATTGGGATCATTAAACAGGCGGTCGTAGAGGCGTACTTCAATGGGAATGGCATGTTCAGCCGAAACCCAGTGCAGGGTTGCTTTTACCTTCCGTCCATCCGGCGACCAACCACCCCGCGTCTGGGGATCGTAGGTACAGTGCAGTTCCAACACTTCACCGTTTTCGTCCTTCACAATCTCTTCCAGCTTGATGTAATAGGCATAGCGCAACCGTACTTCGCGTCCCGGTGCCAATCGATAGAACTTTTTCGGGGGAGTCTCCCGGAAGTCGTCCCGCTCGATGTACAACACCCGGGAGAATGGTACCTGACGTGTACCCGCCGAGGCATCTTCGGGATTGTTCACCGCTTCCACCATCTCGGTTTGGCCTTCGGGATAATTGGTTATGACCACCTTCACGGGATTCAGTACTGCCATCACCCGCGGTGCTCGTTTGTTCAAATCGTCCCGTACGCAATGCTCCAGCAGGGCAATATCCACAATGCTATCTGCTTTGGCCACACCGATGCGCTCACAAAAATCCCGAATGGCTTCCGGGGTGTATCCCCGGCGCCGCATTCCCGAAATGGTCGGCATACGGGGATCGTCCCATCCATTCACGTAGCCGCCCTGCACCAGTTCAATGAGCTTCCGTTTGCTTAACACGGTGTAACTCAAATTCAGCCGGGCAAATTCCACCTGTCTGGGATGATGAATGCCCAGCTGCTCCAGAAACCAGTTGTACAACGGACGGTGATCCTCAAATTCCAGAGTACAAATGGAGTGGGTAATGCCCTCGATGGAATCGGACTGACCATGCGCCCAATCGTACATGGGATAAATGCACCACTTGTCTCCGGTACGGTGATGCGTGGCGTGGAGGATACGGTACATGACCGGATCGCGCATATTCAAATTGGGGGAAGCCATATCGATTTTTGCCCTCAGGGTACGGGAACCATCCGGGAACTCACCGGCACGCATGCGGCGAAACAAATCCAGATTTTCT
This sequence comes from Calditrichia bacterium, assembly GCA_027039625.1. GTDB lineage: Bacteria > Calditrichota > Calditrichia > RBG-13-44-9 > RBG-13-44-9 > JALXCH01. The sequence continues at coordinate 1,310 of JALWDQ010000066.1, forward strand.
TCTACCGAGCGATTGCGATAGGGACTCTCCTTGCCCGGCTCGGTGAGCGTACCCCGATACTCCCGAATCTGCTCCGGAGTCAAATCATCGACATAGGCCTTTCCTTTTTTTATCAGCTCCTCTGCCCACTGGTAGAGCTGTTCAAAATAATCCGAAGCGTAATATTCGCGATCTTCCCAATCGAATCCCAGCCAGCGCACATCCTCTTTGATGGCATCGATGTATTCCTGCTCTTCCTTTACGGGATTGGTGTCGTCGAAGCGCAGATTACACAAACCGTTGTATTTTTCCGCCAGAGTAAAATTCAAATAAATGGACTTGGCATGTCCGATGTGTAAATAACCGTTGGGTTCCGGGGGAAACCGCGTGTGCACCCGGTCGTACCGTCCGCTCCGTAAATCTTCCTCAATAATTTCTTCAATGAAATTCAGGGGACGTTTACTTCCGTTGTCAGTAGAATTCTCGTCCCGAGCTGCGGTTTTCTTTTCTTCGTCCATTACATTTCCTTTTTTTAGCATCTAAGTTCCGGAAAAATAAGGTTTCAAATTAAACACAAATCCGGGAATATTTCAAGTGCTTCCTGAAGCATTTAGCTATTGAGTTGGGGAATGACCTGTTCCAGGATATGTCGAATGAAGTTCTCGATTTTCTCTTTACCCAGAATCTCAATTACCAGAGGTAAATCCGGGCCGTGGGTTACTCCGGTGAGTGCCACGCGAATAGGCATCCACAACTCCCCTTTCTTGATTCCCGTTTCTTTCTGCACTTCCTTCATTAAGGCAGCAAACGTTTCAACATTTAGTTCGGAGAGCGGTTCGATTTTCTGGAGGAATGTAGCCAGAACTGTTCGAGCGCTTTCCTTACGCAGCACTTCCTCTGCCTCTTTCTCCCGAATTTCCGGTACCGGCTGGAAGAAGATCGCGGCTTCGCGCGCCACATCTTCCCCGGTTTCGATGCGTTTGTAAATTGCTTCCGCAATTTTCTTTACCCGCTCTTCGTCCCGGGTATCGAATCCCGCCTTTTCCAGAAATCGCCGTACGTACGCCGTGCGCTCGGTTTCGGGAAGTTCGCGGAGGTAGTGGCCATTCATCCAGCGCAATTTTTTAATGTCGAAAACTGCCCCGGACTTGTTCACCCGTTCCAGCGAAAAAAGCTCGATGAGTTCCGGGAGGGAGAAAATTTCCTGGTCAGTTCCCGGATTCCATCCCAGCAGTGCTACAAAATTAATGAGCGCCTGGGGCAGATAGCCTTTTTCCAGGAAATCTTCCACTGCCACATCCCCCTGGCGCTTGCTTAGCTTGGAGCGGTCGGGGTTAAGTAGCAACGGTAAATGCGCCATCTGCGGTGGTTCCCAGCCAAATGCCCAATAAAGTTGCAAGTGTTTGGGAACGCTGGGCAACCATTCTTCCCCACGAATCACATGGGTGATGCGCATATAATGATCATCTATCACATTGGCCAGATGATATGTGGGGTAACCATCGGATTTTAGAAGAATCTGATCATCAATCAGCGCATTGTGGAAGGTGACCTCGCCGCGAATCAAATCCTGAAATGTGGTATCACCTTCCCGCGGCATTTTCAAACGCACCACATGGGGAAGTCCCTGCGCCAACTTTTCCTCCACCTGTTCGGGAGTCAGCTTCCGGCAAGTACCATCGTACATCACCGGTTCCCCGGCGGCCTCCTGGCGCTTGCGCATGGCTTCTAATTCTTCTTTCGTACAAAAACAGTAGTAAGCATGTCCTTTACTAATCAACTCCTCGGCATGCTTCCGGTACAAATCCAGCCGCTGGGACTGCATATAAGGTCCATAATCTCCACCCACATCGGGACCTTCATCGTATTGGAGCTGCATAAGCTTCAGGGTGCGAATCAGATTTTCCGTGGCGCCTTCCACATAACGTGAGCGGTCGGTATCCTCAATGCGCAACACAAACCGGCCTCCATGATGCCGGGCAAACAGAAAATTATACAACGCAGTCCGCAAACCACCAACATGCAAGTAACCGGTGGGACTGGGGGCAAACCGAACGCGAACAGTTTCGCTCATATCTATCTCCTGAATAGGTTTCCTTTTTCTACGGCGGCAAAGTTTACGAACAACCGCGCATGGTTTCAAGTGCTATCTGGATTTGTGACATGTTTTGCTTCAGATTACTGAATTTTAACTGGTAATCTGGATTGTTCAGTGGAGGAAAGAGGGAAATACGGTAATAGGGGAATAGGGGAATAGGGGGATAGGGAAACAGAGGAATAAGTTATATTAGGGTATAGAGTTGTAATAAGGTAAAAGATGTTGAGGAGGAAAAGCCATGCCAGCGGAGCAGTCGTAAGAAGGTGATTCACGGCTTCAGCCGCGAGAAGGCCGGATATCCCACACAAACAGTCTCGGAGTGTTGGTATAAAAAACTCGCCTCCTATTATCAAATTCAAAATTAAATTTCTTTGCCTTCGTTGCGGTTAGAATCTTTAACCGTAATAAGCGCAACGAACGCTACGGAAAAGAGAACAGAGGAAAAAGGGAGGAATATGGTTACAAAGTCAGCCTTATTGTCCCAGGGAGAGATTACATTCCAGAAAAGACCAAAATGTTCAGGGGATCCAGCAGGGGAATTGCCCACCGTTCTGGGTAATCTGGGTAATCTCACCGGTTTCCAGCCGGAGGAGGAAAATTCTCGCCGCCATCTCGCGTCCCCGGCTAAAGGCAATGTACTTGCCATCGGGAGACCAGGCAGGATAGTTGTCATAATGTCCGCTGGTGAGCCGGGTGGGATGACTCCCATCGGAATTAATCATCCAGATTTCGGAATTCTCTCCCAGAAGATTGCCTTCTTTGTTAAAAGCGATTTTAGTTCCATCGGGAGAATAGATGGGATTCAGAAAGATTTCATCATCGGCGTGCCCCTGGGTACGCAAAAGCAGGGTGTAACTGGTGTCCCACAGTGCTACCCGAAAGAGGGAACCGGTAGAAGATGAATCGTACAGAGACAGCACCATGTAATTATCCGTGGGTGACCAGGCGGGCCGGGTTTGCGCGCAATATTTGTGGCTAAAAAAGACCTTCCCATCCACACGAATTTCCATCACATGGGGACTTTGCCCATTGTACCAGAAAGCCAGATGCCCATCCGGAGACCAGGCGGGATAACCGGAATGCGCATCCGTGGTGTAAATTTGCTCGATATTCTCCCCATTCCCCTGAATATTGAACAACTGCAGCTTTCCACGATAAGAATCAAAATCGGTAAAGGTAATGATTTCACCATCGTAACGCATGGAGAGATTGTTAAATTGCACAGTATTTGTCTTGCGCAGTAATCGCACTTTGCAGGCCTGTGCATCCACTAAAAATAGAAAGCTCCAGGTTTCGTCGCTTTGTTCAATGCGGGAGTAAATCAATTTACCGCTCATCACATCCCAGGGAATTAGCTTAGCTTCCTGCTCCGGATCAAAATCCGGTTCCGTGGAAGATTTATGGCATCCCAGAGTAAAAAGTAAAATCGTACTGAATAAAATGACAAATATTTTCATGCAAAACTCCCAGATCAAATCAAACACCGTGTTTAATGGGATGGATGAATTATTGTTCACTTATATTTTCAACACAAAAATTTACATTTTAGGTGTGGAGAGAAAAAGCAAGAATTTTTTTGAAATGATTCATTGAAATCAGAAATCATGCTTACACTTCTTTATCCGGAAAATCATTCTATTCCAGCAGTTACGCAGGAAATGATAAAGTGTGTCAACGCGCCAGCCAGAGTTTGCGCATCTTTCGACCCTGCAATTTTCAAAAAATTGCTCCCTGCAACCAGAGCTATTACGATTTATCAGTCCTAACAAAAACTTACAAGAAATACATTACAATATTTTAAAAATTCCCAATTTTTTATTAAACTCAATTTGAATCGAGCAAAAAATGTTCGGAAAATTTCATTTATTGATCCAACAATTGCAGCGACCTGGAGTTCTGAGCTCTGCGATAGTAGAGCGAACTACCTCCTGGGATAGCAAGACGAAAAATCTGTTGGGTGTCCTGGCCTATTTACGCACGCTGGAGACAGAAGGAGCTTATACGGATCGGTATCGCTGGAAGAGGGAGTTTCTTATTCGGTTGTATGAGCTGGGAATGAAGCGGGAAACCATTGCGGCGTTGTTTCAGTTTGTAGGATGGATTATGAAAT
>JALWDQ010000067.1:0-5495 GCA_027039625.1 Calditrichia bacterium
ATGTAAAACGAGGTGGCGACGATACTTTATTTGCTCTGATTGACGGATACGTGAAATTTGAACGGAAAGATAAACGTCGTACCAAAGTGAGTGTCTATCCCGCAGCACAGGCGTAAATTACTGCCAACATTTTAAAGAAAGCGAAAGAGGGAAATCCCATTGCGATTTCCCTCTTTGTCTTTATAAGCAAACCACAGAAATACTTTCGAATATTCCCGCTTTTTCCGTGCTTACCTCATTAAAATCATTTTTTGACTCATGCTAAATGTCCCCGCTTTGAGATGGCAAAGGTACATTCCCGAGGTTAACGATGTTCCCTGCTCTCCCGTAGCATCCCAGACAATCAGGTAGTGTCCCGGTTGTAACCTTCCCCGAAACAACGTTTTTACCACGCGTCCCCGAATGTCGTACACAGTTAGCTCCACCGGGTAACTGCCTTCTTCGGTGGCTGGCAAATCGAACCGAATGGTGGTGCTGGGATTAAAGGGATTGGGGAAGTTGGGGAAAAGGGTAAATCGTGACGGTATTTCCGGAGAAATGGAAGTAATACGGTTCTTCAACTGCTTCACCGAAACTGAGATCGGCCCATGGAAACGTCGTACGCCATTGTTGTCCACATCGGCCAGTTTGTACCAGTAGCGGTTTCCCGGAATAACCGTGACATCCAGATATTCGTAATTTCTGGTAGAAACGGAATTTCCGGCACCTCGAAGTTGAGGATTAGACAGATAGGAGGAAATCAATTGATAATTCCCTTCCTCCTCAGTGGAACGGTAAATCTCGAAACCACTGTTGTTTATTTCCGATGCCGTACTCCAGCGCAGCAAAACATATCCATCCCGGAGGCTTGCGGTAAAGGCACATAATTCCACGGGAAGCGAACTATCGTCCTGCCCCGGGTTTACCGCACCTGGGGTGTGAGTGGTGGAGGCAATCCAATTCGCAGCCGCGTCGTTGTTAAAATTGCTCCCGTTACTAAAATAGGCTTCGTTCCCGTTGGTTCCTTTCGTGCCGGTAATGGGATTACTCCAGGTCACTCCATCGGGTGGATTGATTAACGTCCCGTAAGAAATATGATCCACCCCGATGGAATTATATTCGTCCCAGGTGCCATCCTCATCGTACCACAGGGTGATATTATCCGCATTATTATCTAAATCGAAGGTTCCACTCTTATGCACTATTAATGAATTGGCGGTGTACAATGTCATGCTTCCATCGCTATAATCGGTATCATCGGTACCCGAACCATTTTCCACCACGATGTAAACTCCCTGAGGGATGTGGCTCAATACAGGACTATTGGCAAAGGCATAAATTCCTTCCCCTGTGGGTGAACTCATCTGATCCGGATTTTCATCGGTAAAAATCCAATTAGTCAAATCGATGCCTCCGGATTTGGTTACTAATAATTCAAACCATTCACCCCCTTTCGCCACATCGCCATCATATTCGTTAATAATCACTTCATTAGCTTGGGCACCATATATCGTGCCATTCTCATACACACGCTGGGCGTAAATATCGTCCTGACCACTTCGACTGTCGTGCCAGGCTACCACTGCTCCTCCGGCATTATCGTCAACAATCACACCAGCAAATTCCTGAAGATTGGTTCCTCTATTCACGGCAATGCCACCGGATGTCCAGAGAAAATTCCCGTTGTCATCCACTTTTTGGACATAAATATTTGTATTGATCAGACCACCGATTTCTTCATTTACATCATACAGAATGATTGCGTTGCCAGATCCATCCATAATCATCTTGGGATAATCGGCATCTACATTGGCTCCGGAAACAGCAATACCATTAGCACTCCATTGTGCTACTCCGCTGTAATTGAGCCTCTGGGCATAAATGCGAACATGGGAAGGGTTCCGATAATCGGTCCAACAAATATCCACCCCACCATTCCCATCGTCAGCAATTGACGGACGAAATTGGGAATCATTTCCGGTACAAACGGCTACCCCATTGGCCGTCCATTGAACAACCCCGTTGCCATTAATATATTGAGCATAAATGTCTTGATCACTTCCTCGATTATCACTCCAGGCAATATAGGCACCACCATTACCATCCGGAGCTATCGTAACCTCTGCCTGGTCGCCACTGGCATTACATATTACTACTCCACCCGCAGTCCATTTTTTATTTCCATTAATATCCAATCGTTGAGCATAAATGTCTGAATTAGTGTTTCGAACATCACTCCAGGCAATCACAACTCCTCCGTTCCCATCCGAAACGACCCCAAAATTTGGAGGAATTTTAGAGTTATAGCAAATTGAGACACCGTCACTTCCCCATTGGGTAACTCCAGAAGCATTCACTCTTTGTGCAACGAGTATTCCGGATTCTTGATACCAAACGACAATGGCTCCGCCACTGCCATCGGATACTATTTGAGAAGAATAGTATGTTTCACCATTTTTCACTCCAACCCCCACACCATTAGCAGTCCACTGTGCCACCCCATTCGCATTGATTTTCTGGGCATATATATCAGTGTATGTACCACTATTTCTTTCATCTGTCCAGCTTATTAAAGCACCTCCGGAACCATCAGCATCGATGGATGGACTAAATTGTGAACCTCCCTCATTACACACTACTATTCCATTATTTGCCCACATCACTATACCATGAGCGTTGATTCGTTGAGCATAGATATCCCAATCATTCCCGCTTCGATAATCACGCCATACAATAATTGCCCCACCATGTCCATCACCGGTGATTTCAGGTAAATTCTGTTGTGAATTGGCATTACAGACAAGATTATTCACGGAAGGATCATTAGACCAACTGGAAAAAACAATTTGGGGAAAAACAATGACAAATACTAAAAATAAATAGTGGAGAACGTGCTTTGGTTTCCTCATATTCGCCTCCTTATTTAACGGTGATAATGAAAAAATAGGAATATCGACAAATTTAACCATACTCATTTCTACCGGGGTAATACATCCGGAAGGATTGCTGAACCGGTTAAATTTTAAAAGGTAATGCTGATGAGGAATTTACCAGAACATAGGATTTACATCGTAAGAAACGGTTCAGTTTAATAAGGCAATTTCAATCACAAAATGATTTGCATCACATTTGAATCGGTGTATCTCATTTCCCTGGAGGAATTTTAGAATTTATTTGAAAATTATATCACAAATTTGTTACCTTTCCCCGTCACTAAAATCGGGATGAGGAAAATATGGAAAAAATTCTGGTTACTGGCGCTTGCGGCCAAATTGGAAGTGAATTAGTCATCGCTCTGGCCAGGAGGTTTGGTGCACAGAATGTCATTGCATCGGATATCAAAAAACCGTCTTCTCTGTTTCCGGAAGACGTGTCTTTTTATTACCTGGATGTAACCCGGTTAAACCATTTTAATGAACTGGTGGTGGAGAAAAACATCACGACCATTTTTCACATGGCAGCAATCCTTTCTGCCCGAGGAGAGCAAAATCCTCAGCTGGCCTATCAGGTTAACATGTATGGACTAATCAATGCCTTGGAAACGGCTCGTGTCCATCGAGTCCGGCGGGTTGTGGTTCCCAGTTCCATCGCCGCTTTTGGACCCGATGCTCCCAAAAAGAATACTCCGGACGACACCGCGCTAAATCCCACCACCATGTACGGAGTTACCAAAGTGGCCGGGGAAAAACTTATTCAATATTATTACCTGAAATACGGAGTAGATGGGCGCTCTCTTCGCTATCCGGGAATTATTAGCAGCGAGACGCTGCCCGGCGGGGGAACCACGGATTATGCCGTGGATCTGTACATCAACGCCGTGAAGGGACAGGCTTACACCTGCTATATCGCTAAAGACACTCCCCTGCCCTTTATGTATATGCCCGATGCCATAAAAGCCATTATTGATCTGGCCTTTGCTGAGCCGGAACATTTAACCCGTCGGGTGTATAACGTCCATGCCATGACTCTCACTCCGGGCGATATTGTGGAATCTATCCGGAAATACTATCCTGATTTCCAGGTTCAGTATCAACCGGATTTTCGCCAGCACATTGCTGAGTCCTGGCCCCATTCCATTGATGATCAAAACGCCCGCAAGGACTGGAACTGGAAGCCTGAATATGATCTGGACAGCATGACCCGGGACATGCTGGAAAAATTAAAATCCCGTCTATAAGGCCAGCAAACGATAAGTCCTTATTTTACAGCGACTCTTCCCGGGTCGCTTTTTTTATTTCCCGGTGAAAAAATTTCCCCGGTCCTTCGGTATCGCCAACCGGGTTGGTAACATTCAGCTTTTAGTTTAAAAATCTCCGTCTTTTTTGTTGACTCCCCTCCCACCACCTATTAAATTCAAATGAAATTAGTGGAGGATCTATTTTGTCGGAGCGGTTCCAAAAAACGTTTATTTCCGTGAGGGAATTTGTCGAGAGTTGGGATAAAGAACTCTATGAGTTGAATAATCTGGACTTTTTCATATATTTGTTCATCAATCATCTGGGCAACCAGTTAGAACGGAATTTTTTCCACTCCCGCATGCGCCATTCCGGATTGTTTCTGGAATTCGACCACATCGGAACGTTATGCTTCAACCTTGGCGATGCCTTTGAGTTTTTCCTGAAGGACAATTGCCTAAATTCCTGCTCATTGGATTGTCCTTTAAATCTGGATGGGTTTGTTCATCCCAATCAGGAGAATTTGCAGGAGCAGGTGTTACGGAAATTACGATTTTTACAGAGCTACCAAACGGAACCCATCCAGAAAGAGCAATTTTTCCGGCTGGATTTAATGAATTACGTCATACTGGATACAATTATTCAATTCTATTCGGAAGAATTCCAGAAAGAACTGGCGGAAGATGATCCTTTTTTAATTGAGTTGGCTGAATTTATCGAACATGTTACGGTAGAATTTGTACGGAGTGAATGGCAAACCTGGCTGCGGAAACCATTTGAGAGTGCTTTAAAATATTTTGAAGATTTGTTACAAAGCGAGGAAGAGGAAGCCCATCACTCCGAATGGGGAGAAGAAACGTTCCAGAGCTGGGAAGGTGGAGAAAATCATCAATGGCAGCAAATTGATCACTCCATTAACGAAGTATTTCTGAAATTTACCTCGGACCAATTTTACAATCCCGGTGGAAACACATCACTGGCACACGACATTGGTTTCTTCCACCGGTATCTTTATGAATATGCCGGAATCGAAGGAATTTACGAGATCGAGGCCTCCCATCTGGCGGAATTTTTTAGCGTGTGGCTGGTACGCGAGTTTGTAATGTCCGATGAGAGGGAAATAAACCACATATTCCGAGCAACTGCCCGATTCATTACCTTTTTGTACCATCATTATCAGATAAACTTGAAGCGTGAGTTCTTACAGTTTTACGAGAAAATTAAAACGGATCTTCCCAGGGTTGTCCAGGCAAACAATCTGTACATTTCCGATTTTGATATTTTTTCTGCCATTTTTAATGCAGAGAATGAGGCATTCAATCATATCGATGGTTTTTATGA
>JALWDQ010000068.1:0-17590 GCA_027039625.1 Calditrichia bacterium
ATCCGTTCACATCATCGTACACAGCCACCTGCGGATACCAGTACGCCACAAAAAATTCACTGTTGCCATACTGTCCCATACGCACCGGACGCTTCCTGGGCAAAGTAAAATGCCAGCGAAATTCGATGCAGCAATTGGCACCAGGGGGAATAGGCTGCACCAGATACACCACCAGGTTGGTAGGAGTGTGGCGAACCTTCTTCTTTTCTTCGTTTACTGCAAAGGTTTCCTCCCCGATTTTCAGAAAATCGATGCTCATCCCCTCTGTTAAATCCTCCTCCGGTAAAGGAAACTGGCGGGGATTTCCCTTTTTGTACAGATTGGGATACAGGCGAAAAACCAGCTTGCGTAAACTGTCGGGACTGTTATTCCGGTAAACTACCGTCTCCTCCCCTTCAATTTTACCCGTTTCGGTCACCAGCTTTACGGAGATGGAGTAATCGGCACGGTTCTGCCAGTACGCTTCTCCGGGTTTTCCGGATAAGGTGCGGGTTTTCTTTTCCAGTGCCTGCTGAATTTCTCGCGGCAAATACAGAGACGCATGAATTCCCGCTAATCCCATCTGAAATAGAAAGAATAAGAGCACCATTCCCGTAGTCATAAAAACCTGTCTCATGGGATCACTTCCTTTGTTTTTTACTTCCATGGAAGCAAATTTCCTTTGGAGGAGCAAACACAGACTCCGAATCCCCTTTTTTAAAATTGAACATCACTTAATTGATAAAACGAATGGAAAGCGGGTAACGGAAATATTCCCCGTTACTTGCTTTAATGGCTGCCACTATTATCATGATTAGATCGAAGATACCCACTGCAACCAGCAAAACAATTCCCACCACAAAAAGGGTGAGGATAATGGACAAAGCCACATAAATAGTCATCGTAATCTGGAAATTAATTGACTCTTTTCCATGAAAATCCACAAAGGGGGAGATGTCCCGTTTCATCGCCCACACCACCAGCGGCCCGATGATGTTTCCCAGAGGAATGAGATAACCTGCCAGCGCCGCAATGTGAGCAAGCATTCCCCAACTCCGATCTTCTGAAGTAATGGGTACCTCCGAATTGGTTGGATTCATTTTTTTCTCCTGTTTTTTGGTAAATGATGATTATATTTTAGCGAAAAAGCAAGAAGTTTAACAGTTTAATTATCCATTGTCCGAAATGCAGCAATTACCGCCCCTTGTCATTCTGAGCGAAGCGTTAGCGAAGCGAAGAATCTCTTGAGCGAAGCGAAGAATCTCCTGCACCAGCAGGAGGAAGTATCGCACCGGAAATATTTTTAGCTAACTTTTGAAATTCCGGAAACTTTGTTTTCCTTCTTTGGGTCTATTTTTGTGCCGTGAATAAAATAAACATATTTGAAGATGAGTGAAAATGTTGAACTTAAAAAGCCGGGAAAATTGTTACGGACAATTTCACGTGTTTGTTTAATACCATAAAAAAGGAAGGAAGGTTATGGAAAAAGTGCGAAAATGGGGATTGATTCTCATCATCCTCTTCGTAGTGATACAGCTCATTCCGGTGGAGCGGAGTAATCCCGAGGTAAAGAATCCGCTGGTAGCGCCGCCGGAAATCATGAGCATCTTTCGGCGTTCCTGCTTCGATTGCCATTCCAACGAAACCCGCTGGCCATGGTACAGTAAAATTGCACCGATTTCCTGGTTCATCAGTGCTCACGTGCAGGAGGGGCGAAAGGAACTCAATTTTTCGGAATGGGGAAGTTACAGCCGCAAGAAGCAGCGGCACAAACTGGAACAGATTCCGGAAGAGATTTTTCCCGACCAGATGCCGCCGCGCAGCTATTTGTTGATGCACCCGGAAGCCCGGTTGAATGCTACGGAGAAAGGGAACATCGACAACTGGGTTAATTTTGTCCTGGACCAGGAGACCTCTGCCCGGAAGCAGGAAGAGCATCCCTCGGCAAAGTAAACCCGGTTACCCAATTAGCCAGGTAACGACCCCGGAAGCCACCAGCTGGATGGTGAGATTATCCAGTCCATGGTTACTGATGGCTTCCACGGCGGTGGCAGCCAGCGCAGTAGCCAGTGCCACGGTGAGTGAGTGCGCGAAGGAGTATCCCCCTGCCAGCAAGCCCACCAGAGCCACCAGGGCTCCCAGCAAAAAGACCGCGGTGGAGCCTTCCACGCTGCGGGTGGCTCGTACCCCTGCCAGGGACGGCACGGTGTATTTATGTTTGCCCCAGCGGGCTCCCACCGGTTCGCCCACGGCATCTCCCCAACCACCCACCAGATAGCCGATGTAGGAAAAATTGGGGAAAAAGAGGTTAGCCAGCACGCCCCCCACGGCGGTGGTGAGCAGGGGAATAATAATAAACAGCGTGCGGTGCGGGGCATCCGTGGGGCGTGCCATCGCCTCGTAAAAAGGGAAGCCATCGCCCCGGTACACGGCGTACAGCACCGCCAGCGCCACCACGGAACCAAACAAAATGACTGCCGAAAGTCCCAGGGTAAACTGCAGCACGCTAGCCATGGTGAAAATAAAAAGATGGAATATTTTACGGGTGTAGGGTGTACGCACATTTTTGGCACTGCGGAACCATCCCGCCAGTGCAGCCGAAAGGGCAGCATAGAGCACCAGCATGGGCGTAAGAATTAGCAGCATAAACAAATCTGGTATACCGCGCTGGATAAACCGTTGTACTAATCCCGGCAGCCCTTTTACCCGATGTGAAGAGAAGGTTTTTCCTGACCGCCATTCCGGAGGAGGAGGTGGAAGCTGAGAGAGGTCAAAAATAATTTTTTCGGGAATGGGAGGGCCGAAATAGGCTTTCAGTGCCGGGAGCAACCGGGACAGATTGGGTCCGTACAGGTACCAGGGACCGGGTTCCTGTTCCAGATGTTTGAAAAGTGCCCGGGCAGAGCCAGCAAAACTTTGCCAGGGAATGCCGGAGCGGTGGGCAATTAGCGAATCCACGGCACGCAATGATGAATCCGCGTTGCCCAGGTAGAGGTAGCGCCGCACTCCCCGGTTGTACAACACACCACCAAACTCCCGGGGAACCGGCCGGGGGCCCACCGCCATGTTGGGGGCAATCACTTCGGCCTGCCCCTGCGCCAGGGAATCCCGGAAAAGCGTGGGCGGCAATGGAGGCTTGTTACTGCGAAAGGCCTGAATGATGCCCTCCCAGCGAGATCCCCGAGAGAGAAAACCGTGCACGACTGCTGGACGAGGAAGATAACGAAGACGCCGGGCAATTTGTAAAACACTGTCCGGTTTAAAAGGCCAGGTAGGAATTGGCCAGTTGCGGAACGGAATAAGATACTTGCGGAGAATCTTCCGCTCCTTCTCAATCCAGGGTTTATCTTTGGGCCGGGTGGAATCCATCAACGAGACTACGAATTTAACGTCAGATGTTAAAATGTAAGCGAAATACTCTTCATCGGTGGGGTAAGGGGTAAGAAACAGGTTGGAATCCAGTTCTACCACTTTCCCCCGTTCCAGAGAGTTGCGACGGTGTAAATCCCAGCGAGAGGAATCGGGCGAAAGGCTGCGCACCCGCGCGATGGGATTGACCCGCTCCACCAGTTCACGGACCACCCCCACCCGGTCGCGCCCCAAGTAACAATGCACATAATAGCGCCCTTTCGTTCGAGTCGCCAGAGTACGAATGCTGTCCAGCGCCGCTTTGTTTTCGCTAACCCAGGGGAGCATGGGCAGATGGATGAGCGGGATTCCCACCCGTTCTGCATTCTGTTTTTCTTTCTCCCATAAACCCGGCTCAAAGGGAACCACTGCCGGATGCAGCAGGCTGATAATAGCGGTGTACCCCTGCTGCTTTAGTTTTTGCATGTCTTCCAGAGACGGGTAGGGTCCAAACGTAAACTGCCCCACAGAACGAAACACCCCGCTTACGTATCCCCGGAATTGCTGGGGATTAAACCAGAAGTACAGGTTTCCCAGAGTAAACAGTATTAACAGAGCGGGTACGCCCAGACGTACATCGGTACGGGTGGAGCGAGAGACACCTCGCGTCAGCCAGAGGGCAACTAAAAAGGAGGTAACCGACAACAGCAAAATGAGCAAACGAATTAACCAGTTTTCCAGAGAAGATTCACCCGGACCGTTGCCTGAAGCATTACTGATCCAGCGCGCTGGTCCCACCAGCGTGGCCGTTCCCATGGTAAATCCCGTAAGCAACCAGAAAAACAGGAGCAACAAAACGTTCTTCGCATTAATCGGGAAAAAGATGTGTTCAAATTTCTGTTTCCAGCTCATATGCAATCCAATGTTTCTTTAATATTTCTTGAAATAGTCGCTCACCCAGCAGGGAGCATTTCTCCCTTCCATCTGAGAATGTGAATATCAGACTAAAATCTTTTTTGAATATTCATACGCAAAAAAAAGCGGTTTCCGTACCGATTAACACGGTACTCCTCTCGTTCAAATCCAATTTCAAAGTGGGTAATATAGCTGCCTTTCCACAAATTTTGCCACAAAAAACTAATACGGCGGGTATCCAGACGCTGCAATTCTTCGAGATAGCTCACTTCCACGGGGGTGGAACCCAATCCCACAATCAGATTCACGAAGCTATCGGCGTTTCCAAAATAACGCCGGATGAAGAGATGACCGGAGATGGAATATCCCGCCTTTTTCGAAGAAACAAACGGCCGCAGGCTAAACCAGTAATTGCGGTAATATTTACCCAGTGAACCGGTGTAGATAGCCACATTTCGGGAAGCAAATTTCAGGTAACGAATTCCCAGCGAGGTTTCGAATCCTTTGCCCAGGCTAACAAACGGTTCGGCGCCGAACCTCCAGCGGGGGAATACTTTATCCCGGGAGTAGCCGACATTCAAATAGCTGTACACACCGGGGAAAAATTTGGGGTAGGCATCGCTTTCGATTTGCACCCCCTGGAGGGAACTGGAAGAAAAAGTGCGGTAAGCAAAATTTCCGCGCAGGAAAACGCTCCCCATCGGAGTGCGCCGGGCGTACTCCAGAGCGGCCATATGCCAGGGACCGTATTGGGAGCCACTTCGTGCGAAACGGTCGTGGGCATATTTTACCGCAATCTTGTTCAACTGCGCCGAGGTGCGCAGTTTGTTCATCAGCCGGAAAGCCTTCTCGTGGGCAGGATTGATGCGAAGCAGCCAGGTGAGTTGCTGGGCCGCTTCCTGTTTGCGCCCCAGTTTCACCAGAATCAGGGCTTTTTTGTAGAGGAAGTCCTGATCGTTGGGGTAGGTCTTCAGCGCCCGAGTGACGTAAATGAGTGCCACGCGGTACTCTTTTGCCCAGATTTCCACATCCACCAGGGCGTTCAGCGCTTCGCGGTGGGTGGGTTTTTCCACCAGCACCCGGTTCAACTCCCGCCGCGCCGCATCGTACTGTTTATCCCAGGCGTACAGCCGCCCCAGGTACACCCGCACGTCGTGGTAGCCCGGTTTGTATTTCAGGATGCGCTGACACAATTCCCGTGCTTTTTGGCGATCCCCCTGGCGGGCGAACTGGCGTGCTGCGCTGAACAGGGAATCGACATTTAATCGACTCTGAGCCCGGGCGGGAACGCTCCATCCGGTCATCACCAACAAAAATAAAAGTCCGCCCATCAGAAAGCGAAATCGTCGCGATGTAGGTACAGGAGCCAAAAGGTTCATTGGTTACCTCCACCAATTTTTGTTGAAATCAGCGTCCGCTGGTACTCCTGCAAAATGGTCGTCACCAGCGGGCGATAAAACTGCCAGAAGAAGCGGGTTCGGTCCAGGGGCTGGCGGGTGTACAGTAGTCCCCGGAAATATTCGATCCAGCGCAGGCGGGCCGTGGTGAGGGAGATGGGATTATCCGAAAAATCGCCCGCAAAGTAGTAAAACCGCATTCCCTGCGCCTGCCCAAACACAGCCGGGAAGCGATTGGGAATGTGCCAGGCCATCAGAATGGAATCGCCTCGTGCCGTGGTCTCCAGCCGGTATTCGGCAAACAGATGATGCCCTTTATCCGGTATCACAATATCGAACCAGTAGGCAAAATCGATTTTCTCCGGCAAATGGAAGCGATGGCGGGCCGCTGGTGTGCTCACAATTTGCGGAAAGGGATGCTTCAAATCCCGTTCTCCATCCAGGATTTCCACCTTCTCGCTGGCGTGCACCAGAACAATTCCGTCGCCGGTAAAAGGCCACCGGTTGTGGTGCTCTTTTTTGTAAAGGCGCACAATCCAGCGCGGCAGTTCGGGGTTTTTCAGCGTGTCCAGCACCTCAAAATAGCGCCCGCTCCAGCCACTCCAGCGGAAACGGAACATCTTTTCAATCTGTTTCCGAAAATAAGCGGGTGTTTCGGCGCCCACCGTGTTAAATTCCAGAATCACCAGTTTGCGTTGCTCCTTCATGTGGCGCAAAAACCACACATCCTGCACACGGGTTCCCCCGTAAATCTGGCGCGAGCGCTCCGTGAGGTTGCGATGCCGATACCATTCATTCTCGTACACACCGTAGGTATCGGTAAAAAAAGCGGCCTGATACAGTTGTGCCAGACTATCTATCTGGGTGGAATCGAATTGCTCCAGCCCATTCAGGCGGTATTGTTCGTTCTCCAGCGGAAAAAATCCGAAGTAATCGCGATTTATGTCGAACAGCTTTCCCGTGGGACCGGTAAACTTCCGGTGCAGCAGCACCCAGGCCAGCGCCCGATGCTCCTGCCTCTTAAAATCTGGCACGGTTTTGTCCAGTACCAGCAGGTTAAGCGGGCGCTCGCTCTGAATCACCCAGCCCAACCACATCCACAACGGAGTAAAAAGCAGGAAGATTAACAGGAACATCCCCAGCCAATGGCGGTCTTCCTCATACTCACTTTTTTTCTTAAAAAAACGCATGTTCCTATTCACTTTCTCGATTTAATTTTTTACCTCCGAGACCGGCTCTTCTTCCCGAAAACCTTTGCGGCGCAACTTTCCCCATCCCCGTTTGCCTTTGAAATAATCAATCATGCCCGTTAAGCGGTAGTAACTGTGAATTTGCCGGTAACCGATATTTTCCAGAAAGGAGTACAAGGTCAGGATTAAAAGATCTTTCAATTTGGCGTAGCGGTGGTAAGCCAGCTCTTCCAGCATAATGGAAGACACACTGAACAATGCCGCCAGCAGCACGGCTGCAAACAGAAAAAACAGGGCAAAGGGAAGATTAATAATTCCCAGAACCCAGGAAAGCAATACAAACAACATACCGCCAAACTCCACAATAGGGCTCATCATTTCCCCCAGGATGTAAAACGGGTAACTAAACAGCCCCAGAAAACCGTAACGGGGATTCAGGAAGATGTCTTTATGCATAAGCAGGGACTGCATGAGTCCCCGTTGCCAGCGATTGCGCTGGGCTTTGAGGGATTTTAAATCCTCCGGAACCTCCGTCCAGCACACTGGCTCGGGCACAAAAGTGATGCGATATTTTTGTTTTCTCTTCAAAAAATATTTATGCAACCGAATGGTGAGTTCCATATCCTCGCCAATGGTTTTGGTATCGTACCCGCCCACCTTCAGGAGGACATCGCGGCGGTAAACCCCGAAGGCACCCGAAATGATGAGCAGAGAGCGCAACTGATCCCATCCCACCCGGCCAAACAGAAAAGCCCGCAGATACTCGATGGCCTGGAAGCGTACCAGCGGTTTGGGGCTGAGGCGCGGCTCCACCACCTCGCCGTTTTTAATTACTGAACCATTCACAATGCGCACAATGCCGCCCACAGCCACTGTTTCCGGCCATTCCATAAAGGGGCGCACCATCTTGATAAAAGCATCCCGCTCCAGAATGGAATCCGCATCGATGATGCACACCAGCGGGAAACGGGCAAAATTAATTCCCACGTTGATGGCATCGGATTTTCCGCCGTTTTCTTTGTCGATGACAAACAGGTTGTCGTACAAACGGGAATAATAAATGCGGTGTACGGGGCGTGTGGGTAAATCTCCGGACGGAAGGCGGGGCGACATCATCAACTCGAACTCTTTGACCAGAAGCTCCAGGGTATTATCTGTGGAGCCATCGTTTACCAGAATTACCTCGTAATTGGGATAATACAGTTGAAGCAGAGCCCGCAAACTGGTGACGATGTTTTTTGCTTCGTTGTAGGCAGGAACCACCAGTGTAATTGGCTTAGAAAACGGGGGTTTCCAGGCCTGCTCCTGGCGCACGAACGGGTTGAATTTAACCAGCATCCGCACCCGAAAATAAGCCAGTACATTCAGGAAAAGGTAAACGCCGTTCACATATAGATAGTAAAGCAAAATGAGTACATTAAAGAAAAACGCTATGGTTTCTATTAGAATCACGTTATGCCTCTACTTTTCTCCAATAAGTATTTTCTTTTCCACCAGGATCTGCTCGGCAATTTCGTGTCCCGGATGGTCCAGGTCCGAAAATATTTTCTTCAGATAATTGATGCCCACCGTTCCCAGGTCGTACAGCGCCAGAGCGGCGTTGTAGCGAATCCAGAAGTTGGGAGATTTAATGGAATCCAGAAACTCTGGCAGGGTGCCCAGATCACCTATCCGCCCCAAAGCCCGATAGACCTGACTTTTAATTACCCAATCTTCTTCCTGCAAAAGCGTGCGCAAGAATTCGATAGCGGGAGTGTAGCTCAGCAATCCCAGCGCCCGAATGCAGGCAATTTTCAACTCCCGATTCTTAGCATCCACCAGGGTTAACAAAATATCTTCCGCTACGGGCTGGTAACGGCGGTAAGCAAACAAATCGACAAAAATCTTCTTCTGGCTCTCGTCCAGCGCCTCCTCCCGAAATACCGCCTGGGCAACCTTCATTCCTTCTTCCGTTAGCTCAATGAGGGCTTCTTTAATCTGATACGACGATAGGCTGGGAATCTGGAACAATTTTAGAATAGCCCTTCGTAAATGCGTTTGCTCCTGAATTTGAATAATGCTTTTCGCGGCGTAAAATTGTACCAGGTAGAATTTATCGTTCAGAGCTTTGAGCAAAGTGTCGATGGCGGGTTGAAAGTGGAGTTCCCCCAGATAGTAAGCCGCATAAGCGCGCCGCCAGCGGTTATGATGAGACAGGTTCTGGATGAGATGCACCGGGATGTCCAGCAGCACCAGCAAATCCAGAATTTTATCGCGTTCGCTGCCTTTGAGAATTTCCAGATAATGCAGGGAAAATTTAAAGAATTCTTCCTTCTCCCGGTACGAGCGGATTTCCTGAAGTGGCCGCCGGGTGTGAGGATCGTCCAGGTATTCAAAAAGTATGTTGGTAAACCGCTCCTGTAAACGTTCCAGCCGACGAAAGGTGTAAATATGGTAAATCCGCACCAGAATGGTACTCAGAATAAACAGCACCGAAAGAAGGCTAAAAATTCCCAGCAAATAAATAACGATAATGAGCGGTCGGTATTGGTAAAAAACTTCGGGCATTAATGCGGTTTCCTCTTTTTCAGCACCAGCTTGATGCGAGCACTTAACTCACTGGGACTAAATGGTTTGGTCAAATAGTCGTCCGCTCCCAATTCCAGACCCTTCACGATGTTCTGATCATCCTTCATGGCAGTTAGAAAAATGAAAGGGATATTCCGCGTTTTTTCGTTGGCTTTTATTTTCTGGAGGAATAAAAAACCGTCCATCCCGGGCATCATCAGGTCGCACACAATCAGATCGAACGCCTCTTTTTCCAGTAGTTTTAAACCATCTAGAGCATTTAAAGCGGTGGTTACCTGATAGTCATCCTTCACCAGTTTATATTTCAATAATTTCAATTGAAACACATCATCATCAATTACCAGAATTTTCACCTTACGCCGGGAAGGTTCCTGCTTCTTCAAAAGAGAATTTTTTAAATAAGGGGAAATCAGTTCCTGCAAACGCCGAATTTGTTTCTTCATTTTGTTGGCAAAACAATGCGGATGCGTCTCCTGGCACTGCTCGGTGATGCACACCTGTAAACTTTCGCCGCAATTTTGCTCTTCCCAGTACTTAAACACCGGATCCTGCAGCGACTTCACATCCTTCAAACTCAACGGCGTTTCGTCGTACTTTTGCGAGAGGGAAATGAGCAGCTTTTCCAGCTCGTCCCGAATTTCCGGGAGTTCGCGCTCCCGATACAAAGCGAGCCGCTTCTCAAATTCCTTTTCATCTTCCAAACGCAGTTGCTCAATCAGTGTGTTCAATGCCCAGACCTGCTTTCATTTCGTGTACAATGTTTTTTAATCTCCTGACGTGCCCAGCCCTTATTAAATAAAAACCTCCATATTCTTCACGGATAGCAGAAGAATCTTGATAAAGACCAAAATTCAGGTCAAAAGTTTTTATTTCAGGTAAGTATCAATTTTCTCGATCGTGATTCAATTTTAAATTTTGATTGTATCTACCAATTATCGACAAATTTCTTAATATCTGAAGGGGAAATTTAGTTAATCTGTTTTTTTACAACTAATTAAGCAAATTTTTAAGGAATTAAACAAAATGTAAAATTTCTGCTTTCCTTTTGCTCACTTTCAAAATGTTTATTAGATTTGCCAGACATGATGGATGAACAATTTGTTTTAATCCCTTTCAGATATATGAACTGTGTCAGTTAACCAAAAAGATCAAATCGAAAACATATTATGAAATTAAACGAACCAAATACCAGACCTGCTCCTTCCCCTGTTCTTCCGGGAGCTGAGCCACTATTTCTAATCGGAAGCAAAATCGGGTTTTTGTTTATTCACGGATTCACCGGTGCACCATACGAAGGGCGGGAGATTGCCCGGAGGCTCCACACCGAATTGGGCTTCACCGTTTCGGTGCCCTTGCTGCCGGGACACGGAACCCGGCCCCAGGATTTGCTACCGGTGCACTGGACGGACTGGTACCGTGCGGTGCGTGAGCACTATTTTACTCTAAAACAGCAATGCGAGCGGGTGTTTGTGTGCGGGCAGAGCATGGGTGGCGCGCTGGTGTTGCATCTGGCGTCGCACCATCCGGTGGATGGGGTGATTTCGCTGGCCGGAGCCGTGTTTCTGAAGGACTGGCGTTTGTACCTGCTTCCCTTAGCCCGGCACATCCTCACCTACCAGCACAAATCCCGGGGACCGGACATTCGCAATAAAGCTCTGAAATCCCAGGTGCCGTCGTACCACAAATATCCCGTGAAAAGTGTGGACCAGCTGCTGGAACTTCTTCACCACGTGCGTGCCGACCTGATGGAAGTTACCGCCCCGGCCCTCCTGATTCATTCCCGCAAAGACCGAACGGTGACCTATCAGAATCTGGATTACATCTACCAGCACATCGCCTCCACCCAAAAACAGAAAGTGACGCTGGAGAACTCCTACCATGTCATCAGCATCGATGTGGAAAAAGAAACCGTCTATCAGGAAATAAAGCAGTTTATTCTGGATCAGATCGCCTCATCGTCCCCGGAAATCACCAAAAATTCGTAGGTTTTTTCCTGAAACAATCGTATTAAATAATTTAGATAAAACGTACAGAATAATCATATAAGAAGCATAAGGAGAGTTTTGCATGAAGAAATTGGGATTTATCGGGATTCTTTTCCTGTTTTTTTATCTGGCTAACGCCGGTGAATATGTTTCCCTCTCTTCCGGCGTCCAGCAATATCAGGCCATAGTGGAAGAGAGCTCACCGGGAAGAACGATTGTGCGTATTCGCATTCCGGGATTTGAAAAAACAGAAGTTCAGCACAACGGTTCCGTTTTCCAGAAAATCACCATTTCCCGGATGGGTAAAAATACCCGCGCCGGTTATCCGGAATTGCCTCAGCGCGTGGAACTGATTGGCATTGCCCCTACCGGCAATTTCCAGGCTCGGGTGGTCTCCGTTAAATATCAGGAATTCGATGGCATTACGGTGTTTCCTGCACAGCCCATGCCCACACGTGAGCAGGAAAGTACCCCCTGGACGTACAATGCCACTGTTTACCAGAGCCAGACCTGGTATCCGGCAGATTATATCAGTCAGGAAGAACCGGCTGTTTTACGCGATTATCGGGTCTTACCGGTAGTTATCCATCCCGTGCTGTTTCAACCCGCTACCCACCGAATTCGCGTAGCCAGCGAAATTCTGGTGGAGATTGTTCAGGAAGGGAATGACGGAGCCAACGAACTAACCGCCACCTCGCTGCAAGAATCGCCTGTTTTTAAACCCCTCTACCGAAACTTCCTGCTAAATTACGAGCAGATTCGGCAGGAAAAAGGATTTGGCATCCAGGGACTCCCGGATATGCTTATCATCACCCACAGCAATTTTTACAACCAGGTTCTCCCCTTTGCTCGCTGGAAAAACCAGAAGGGAGTGAAAACCACCGTCATTAAAGCCAGCGACATTGCTCCATCTCCCACCGCCACTCAGATTAAGTCGTTCATTCAAACTTATTACGACAACGCTACCGATAAGCCCGATTACCTGCTCATTGTGGGAGATGTGGAATTCATTCCCTGGTTCGATGTGGCAGGTAGTAAAAGCGACCTCCCATATTATCTGCTGGTGGGGAGCGATATTCTGCCCGATATTTCCGGTGGACGGGTTTCGGTGAAAACCGCTGCCGAAGCGGAGCGGGTGTTCACCAAATTAATTCGTTACGAAAAAAATCCCTATTTAGCCGATCCCAACTGGTTTCACGCCGCGCTGGTTATCAATAGCAACGATTTTCAGGATCCCATTGCCGGGCAGTGGGCGACCGACCATTTCACCAACTACGGGTACAACCCCGTGTACCACCTGGGAGACGATATCGGAAACGCCACCGTCGCCAACGTCATGTCCGCCGTAAATAGCGGGGTAAGCTATCTGTACTACATTGGGCACGGTTCAGCGAATAGCTGGGTCACAACGGGATTCAGCACCACCCATATTATGGCTTTGACCAACGGGGAAAAACAGCCTGTCATTTCCAGTGTGGCCTGCAATAATGCTGATCTGGATGAACCCAATGATGTGTTTGCAGAAGTGTGGTTAAAACATAGCGAAAACAGTGGTGCGGTGGGAATTATGGCATTCACCGAAAGCTGTGCCGCTTACCCGCCGGATACCCTGGCCCGGGGAATGGTACGTGCTCTGCTTTCGGACACCATCACCGCATTCGGGAATATTGTGGATTTTGGTCGGCTTCATATGTATCAATCGTATGGCAATAGCTGCTCCCCCACCATGCACCAATCCCTGCTGGTGGGCGAGCCGGAACTGGAAGTATGGACGCGCACCCCGGAAGCGGTGACCGTTTCGGCACCGGCTGCCGCATTTTTTGGAATTCCTTTCACAGTGCAGGTCACCAATGCCCAGGGCCCCGTCAGTGGAGCACTGGTGTGTTACTGGGACAGCCTGGGTCACGTCGTGCGCGGCTACACCGATGGTAATGGACAAATAACCCTGGATCATGGAATCAACCAACCCGTTCAGGGAATGATTACCGTTACCGGGCACAATCTGGTACCCGTGCAGCAACCGATTGATATCCTGCCACCCCAGGGACCGTATGTAGTGGTGGACGAATTGTTGGTAGCCGATACCACCGGAAACAACAACGGCACCCCCGAAGCCGGGGAAACGATTTCGCTGGCTGCCGTTCTGGAAAACATCGGGGTGGATCCTACCGATAGTCTGGTGGTGACCCTCTCCACCGGCGATTCCTTCCTGGTGGTGCAGGATTCCCTGCTGACCATGGCGGCGCTGCAACCGGGCGACAGCACCGTAACCGGTGGTTTTCAGGTGTCCATCGCCCCTAACTGCCCCCACCTGCACATTGCTACCGTGAACATTACCATTGCTTCCGGGGATACCAACGTCTGGGAACAGAGCAAGTTTATTACCATTCACGAAGGAGCCCACCTGGAACTGGAAAACACCGCTTTAACCTTCCCTCCCACGTTTCTGAATTTTACCAGCTACCAGGAGGTGCATCTTCAGAATACGGGACCGGACACCCTCCTTATCCATCTGGTGGAATCCTCCATACCCCAGTTTACTGCCACTTCGGGAACCATGGTTATTCCGCCACAGGGGAGCGAGGTGCTGCAAATTGGGTTTACTCCCGACACTACGCTTACTTTTACCGGAACGATTATCATTCACAGCTCAGACGTTCAGAATCTGGTGGATTCCATAGCGGTAAACGGAACCGGAATTTTTGCACCGGATATTACTTATCCGGACAGCATCCCCGTTTACGCCATGGTAACCGACTCCTTGGTGCGAACCCTGCATTTACAAAACGACGGATTGGGTGAGCTGGAATTTACGGTGCAGGTTACCGGTCAGGCGCCCACCGGTCGGGGAAGCGGCGGAGCAGATACTTACGGGCACATCTGGGTGGATAGCGACGAACCAGGCGGGCCTGCCTTTAACTGGGTGGACATTTCCGCTACGGGTACTCCGCTAAACCTGACCGGGAATAATGCCACCACTACTCCCATCGCACTCGATTTCGATTTTCCATTTTACGGAAACAGCTACCATCAAATTCAAATCTGTACCAACGGATGGGCCAGTTTCACCTCCTATTCCGTCTCTTACAACAATTTTGCTTTACCCAATGTTTTAGCCCCTCGGGCCTTACTGGCACCCCTTTGGGACGATCTGCTATTTTCCGACAGTTCCCAGGTGTTTGTGGAAAATCAGGGCAATCGATATGTAATTATGTACCAGAATGTTTACACTGTGCTGAATGGCGGCCCCTACACCTTTGAAATCGTGCTTTACGATAACGGTAATATTGTCTTTCAGTATCTGGAACTGGACAGCCTCCAGCATGATTACACAGTCGGCATTCAGAACCACGATGCTCAGGATGGTTTGACCATTGCCTACAACGAACCCTATCTGCACGATAGTCTGGCTGTGTTAATCAGCAAACATAGCTGGCTAACGGTGGAGCCGCTCTCCGGGACCATTCCCGCACAAAGCTCTCTGGATTTGACTCTGACCATAAAAACCCACAACTTCCCGGTGGGAGAGTTCTATGCCAGTGTACAGATTGAAAGCAATGACCCCGACGAACCGGTAGTGTACGTTCCCGTGCATCTTACTGTGGGCACCACCGGAATTAACGACCCTGGCCAGAATGCCATAACCACCCTGCAACTTCGCCAGAATTATCCCAATCCCTTTAACCCCTCTACCACCATTACCTACGCTCTGCCTTCGCGCCAGAATGTGGAGATTGCGGTATTCAACCTGCTGGGGCAACGCGTCATCACCCTGTACAAAGGCGTGAAGAGCGCAGGTGTGCACAAATTGAAATGGAATGGGAAAAATATGCATGGTACGCCGGTGAGCAGTGGTATTTATATTTACAAATTGATGACCCCTGAAAAAACCCTTACGCGCAAGATGATTTTCCTTAAATAAAGCATATCTCCCCTTCCGGGAGCCACTGAGCTTCCCGGGAGGGGATTTATTTTTACACAGTCCTTTTTAAGCAATTTTCTCACCGCTCCCAACCCATATTTTCTTTGATTTTATTTAAAATCATTCGTAATATCCTAGAGTAACTTTGCCATTCAACCAGAATAATATTAAAGATTGGTCTATTATTCTAAAATTACAAAAATTCTGGATTTTCGCGAACAATCATATCCAGGGTAAAATCCCATACGTATTTGATTGCAGTCACAATAACTGAACGGGTTGGTTTTTAACCTAAACATAATTTTGGATATCACGATTATTAGATTGTGGTACGATTATTGAAGCCTTAAATAGGAAGAGGATTTTGGATGAGATATTTAATTGTTCTATTTTTAATAAGCTTGCTGATGGTTTTGCAGTGTAATATTCAGGAACCAGTATTACCTCGCTGGGTAGTACCCTTCGAAATTCCTCTGCGCACGGAACGCATGGTCCTTCAGGACGAACTTGTTAACGATAGCACCATTGTTACCCACGGAGATTCCCTCTTCATTGAAGTTTCGGGAGACATCGATCCCATCACCATCACCGGAGAAAATTTAACCATTCCGGGACAGGACTCCACTACCTCTTTTACTCTGGATTCCCTCTCCCTGGATTCTTTGAATAACATTACCACCGGGGCAATCAACATTGTGGATGTGCTGCCTTATCTTCCGGGAATGGTGGGGCAACCTATTTTTATGCCGGAAACAACCCTCACTCGCGATCCCAAACTAGTGGAATCGAGTGAATTCAAAGGAGTGAAAGTAGAAAAAGGAACCATCGAGCTAATTTTTCACAACAATCTTCCTTTCACCCTGGGACCCAACACCTATTCTCCCAACGGTATCGAGATTAAGGTGTACTCCGATTCTACCAATGAACTGATTTCCGATGTTTTCATCAACCAGACATTACCACCTGGAAGCGTGGGGCGTGGGAGTGCTCCCATTATGAGCCGTGGTCGATGGATTTATTCACCTTTTCGCCTGGAATATTTTCTTCCCATTGCCCGGGACACGGCGTTCATTGTTACCGATAGCCTCCTCAATGCAGCGGGATACCAATTGGATATTAAACTGCGCAATCTCACGGTAAGCGAAATTTACGGGAAAGTAGAACCTCAATCTTTCTCCGATTCCTGGAATATCGGGATTGATCAGGAAAATGAAATTATCGAAGCACGCATTCAGCAGGGGCAAATCCAGCTGGATTTTGACAATCAAATTCCCCTGGGTGCTCATCTGAAATATACACTTCCGGATTTTCTCACCAGCAATGGGGAATCTTTTCAGGATTCGGCGTTTATTACTCCCGGAGGAATTTCCCGGAAAATTATTATTCTGGACGGAATGATTGCTCGCAATCACGAACATCCTGGACAACCTCTGGATAGCATTACTCTGGAATTTGAGATTAATACGCAGGAATCGAATGGTTTTGTTCATGTAGTGACTGGCTCGGAAATCCGAGCCAGTGTTCACACCAGCGATATTTCTTTCTCCTATTTTAAAGGGAAATTAGCCCGCGATACGTTGACTCTGGATCCCTTTGAAGAGCACGATATTGCCGACTACAACGACATTCCCCACGGATTTTATTTTCACAACGTGGCGTTACGCATTGAGCTGACCAATCAGATCAATATCGATTCCATGATGTTAAACCTCTTACTTGTGGGGTACCACAAGGATGATAACGGAATGATTACCGATTCCGCCACGATCCGTGTGGAAAATCAGAATATTGGTATAGACGGCTCGAATACCATCATATTAAACGGCCCCGAGGTTTCGAATTTTCTGAACATATTCCCCACGGATTTGAAAGGTGAAGGAAGTGTGGTGTACAGCGGGCTCGCCACTGTAAGTGTAGGCGACCAGATTGGCGGGCATTACCTGTTCTCCACACCCATGAATATTTCCATCGAAAATCCCGAGCCCATTAAAGTTGATCCCGACACGCTTCAGAAAGAAGACATCGATCAGAATATTCGGGATGCGGCAGGTGAGGATATTCAACGCGCTGTATTTCTGGGGAGTATCCAGAACCATCTTCCCTTTGGAGCTACCCTGAAATTGTTTGTGAGCGCCAATATGACGCGGGAGGATTTGTACGATACCACTGCCTTCAATCCCGATTCGGAATTCATTAAAACCGTTCACCTGGAACCCGGAATTGTAGATCCCAACACCGGTTTCGTAATCCAGGCTCGGGAGAATGAAGTCCCCCTGGAACTGACCA
>JALWDQ010000069.1:0-17533 GCA_027039625.1 Calditrichia bacterium
GTTGCTGCCTCCTGCGCTTTCATGCTCCCGGTAGCAACACCGCCCAATGCCATTGTGTTTGGCTCCCGCTACATCAGCGTAAAAACCATGGTTAAAATCGGGATGGCAGTCATTTTATCCGCTTCCCTCATTGTAAGCACATACTTTTATCTGGTTCAGAAATTTTTTCTGTGAAATGGATGTGGGGAATAAGAAGGTGAAAGTAGAACCATCTGGTGTTTGGGAGAGAAATAGGAGAGAGCTTTCTTTCCGGGGTAATCCTGATTTATTTCTGTGTGACTATTTTTCTTCTAAAAATTGTGGTTATTAATTTTTACTTACTGAAAGACAGGCAGCGAAGTGTAGCCTTTAATTCTTCCGGAAAAGAATGTGGGAGAAAAATCTTATTTTGAAGAAGCTTGTTTCCCGTTGGTGAAAATCTTCCCCACCATTTTCCGAAAGCGGGAGGGATTGATGGGTTTGGGCAGGATGTATTCCACTCCGTGACGTTTCAGTTCTTCAATCAAATCATCGTTGAGTTTGCCGGAAACCACCATTATGGGTAAATTGGGATTTAACAGCTTGATCTTCGATATTAACTCCGTCCCATCCAGTTGTGGCATGACAATGTCTGTAATCAACAAATCGTATTGCTGATGGCAGAGCTTATTCAACGCCTCTTCGCCGTTGTAAACGGATATAACTTCGTATCCGTCAAGGGTTAGTAAAATATCCAGGCTGCGACTTAAATTGCGGTCATCTTCCGCTAATAAAATCTTTTTCATCGGTGCTTACCTTAAACCATATTCACCGATTTACCTGCAAATAATTTGCCATAACTTAAAAGATTGCCGAAAACCATCATTTCATCTTCTATGTGAACACTGCTCCTTCATTGTTTTCCCTGTGGAAGAACCCGGTACATCCGGTACAAATCTTTTCGGTAATCATCCTCTCCCCGGTTCTTTAAGAATCTTCATTGGATGCTTTCTTTTTTTGTACATAACTTTTACAGATTCTTATCGTCAATGTGGTAATCTTCCAGCTTGTTGTACAAGGAACGTCGGCTAATACCTAAAATCTCCGCTGCTTTCAGTTTGTTGCCGTTCACCGCTTTCAGGGTCTGGATAATCATGGTTTTTTCCACTTCGGAGAGGGGAGTCCCGGCTTTAAAGCTGATAATTTCCCGTCCCAATTTATTGTCCTGGATCTGGCGGGGCAGATGCCGTACGTCAATCACATCGGTGGCGCCCAGCATGGCACGCAGCACAATATTGCGCAGTTCCCGAATATTGCCCGGCCAGCTGTAATTCTTCAGCACCTGCACCGCTTCCCGGGTGAACCCTTTAATTTCTTTCTTCAGTTCCATATTAAACAGGTGGAGAAAATATTTCAAAAGGTAGGGGATGTCCTGTTTCCGCTCCCGCAGCGGAGGCAATTCAATGGCAAATACGTTAAGACGATAGTAAAGATCTTCCCGGAATTTTTCCTGCTCAATCAACTCCATTAAATCGATATTGCTGGCGCAGATAATGCGCACATCCACTTTGATGGGTCTGTTGCTCCCCAGCCGTTCAATCATGTTGGTTTCCAGCACACGCAGCAACGAAATTTGTACCGGGATGCTCATGGTTCCGATTTCGTCCAGGAAGAGAGTCCCATGGTTAGCTTCTTCGAATTTTCCTTTTTTATCGGCAATGGCGCCGGTAAAGGAGCCCTTCAGATGCCCGAAGAGTTCGCTTGCCACCAGTTCCCGGGGAATCCCTCCGGTATTCACGGCCACAAAGGGATGCTCCTTCCGGGGCGAAAGGTCGTGGATGGCGCGAGCGACCAGCTCTTTCCCGGTTCCACTTTCCCCTAAAATAAGTACAGACACATCGGTAGGAGCAACCTCTTGGATTTTCTGATACACCTCCTGCATCGGCTTGCTTACCCCCACCATGTTGTGGAAGTGAATCAGTTTCTTTAGCGCCTGTTTGCTCTTTTTCTCGGAATGTTCCCCGATGTTCAGAGTCTCTTCGATTATTTTGATTAATTTTTGGGATTTAAACGGTTTGGTGATGTAATTAATGGCGCCGGATTGCATGGCTTCTACCGCATGTTCGATGGACCCGTAGCCCGTCATCATAATCACTTTGATGGTAGGAAACTGCTTATTGATCTTTTTCAGTAAATCCAGACCATCCATTTTCTGCATCTTCCAGTCGGTGATAATCAAATCGAATACATCCTTCTCCAGGTAGCGCAGTGCCACATTCCCATCCGGAGCGCCTTTTACGTCGAATCCTTTCGTTGCCAGGAGGGTGGTGAGTCCATCCAGCAAATTTTCGTCATCATCAATGATCAGGATTTTATTTCGTTCCATCTTCTATTTCCGGTTTTATTTTTCTCGCCAGAATTTAATTCAAAATCTTCGTTCGTTGTCAAACAAAATTAAATATCTGTACAAAAGAGAACCACAAAATTTTTTTCCGTTTGGTACACTCTTACTTCTACCTGCATCGTTCTTGGATGCATGAAATTCCTTTTTCCGGACGTTCTTTTGCGTTATTCAGCAGAATCTTAGACAAAGTTTTTTCTTCAATTTCACAGGATGGTGAAATTTCCAACACCAGAGCTGGTGTTGATTCAGTCCAGATGAAATTTCGCCAGAAGATTTTTAAATTTTTTATTCACAGTAAATTATTAAGGCGCAAAGGAAATAATTTAAGTGCGCGGAAGCTCCACGAAAAAGCGGGTTCCCTTGCCCACTTCCGATTCAAAGTACAGCCGGCCTTCGTGCGCTTCCACGATCTTTTTCGAAATGGCTAATCCTACTCCCCCGCCACCGGGTTTGGTGGAAAAATACAGGTCGAAAATTTTTCCCCGAATGTTTTCGGGAATTCCCTGTCCGGTGTCCCGGATCACCACCATGATTTTATCTTCATGTTCGAAGGTACGGATGTACAGATCACCACCATCCTTCATGGCATCGAAGGCGTTCAGAATGATGTTCAGGAGCACCTGTTTTATCTGGTCGTGGCTGATGTTCACCATGGGGAGGTTCCTTCCCAGCCGCACATGTAATTTAATCTGCCGCTCTATGGCCTGCTGATTTACCAGTTCCAGCACTTCGCGCACCACATCGTTGATGTCTTCGAAATTCAGCTCCACTTCTTTCGGTTTAGCCAGGTTGAAAAATTGATCCAGCAATCGCGTAATTCGTTCAATTTCCGTGTGTAGAATTTTAATGGATTTCCGCATCTTCTGCTTGCTCTGGTGGTCAATCGGTAAATTTTCGGTAAGTCCTTCCAGGACCTCGGTGTGAATCGCCAGCGAACTGAGCGGGTTCCGGATTTCGTGCCCCACACCGGAAGCAAGCTGGCTGATGATGGTGTAGCGCATACTCCGATGCAGGTTCTGCTCCAATTCCTTGAGCATTTCCAGGTTTTTCATGTACAAAATAACTCCGTTTACTTTCCCATCTTCCTGTAACGAAAGAGCATGGACCTGCACCTGGATTGTTTTCCCATTAAGCAAATTCACCGTAAGCTGTTTCCGCACGGAATGGGTAATGGGATCCTTTGCCCGCTTAAAAATTTCCACCAGAGCCGGATTTTTATCCAGAATTTTCCGCAGCGTCTCCTCTGCCCGAGTCTTGGAACTCACCTGAAAAAGGTTCAATAAATAATCGTTGTAGGAAATGATGTTCATGTCCATATCCAGAATCATCAATCCTTCGTGTACTACTCGCATCATGGCCGTAATCCGTTCTTCGGATTGACGAAAACTGGCATTCAGATCGAAAGTTTTGTCGAAAAGTCGGTTCAACTGAGAAAATAGGGGGGCAAACTCGTCCTGCTTCTTGTATTTCACCCGATACTGGTAATCGGTCTCGTTCAATTTCTTCAGAGCATTCTCGATATTTTGCAAACTACTCTGGTAAATTCGCGAAGTCAGGAATACGGTAAGTACGATAATTCCCAGAGCAATACTGCTGGCAACGACCAGAATGTACCGGCGGGTGTTGTAAAAATTTTCCAGATGTTTCATGGAAATGACAGTGCGGAGGTATCCCTGTTTTACGCTATCCTGCATGATGGGATACACCACATCTAAAATCTCCTGGTTCTTTTCCCACTTTCTATCGACGATAGTAGGATGACCTGTCTCCAGAATGGATAGGTCGCGGGGAGAGGTGTACACTTTTCCTTCTTTAGAGGGGTCGTCGCTAATGATAATATGGTTGGTTGTGTCAATCAGCAAAATGTGCAGGATTTTGGAATCTTCGCCGCTAAAGCGGTTCATCAAGCGGCGCGTGGGATATTTGTTGTACTGCGAGAATTTGGAAATATCAAAACGCTCGGATACAATTACATTTTTTACCTGTTCCACCAGCAAATAAGCTAATTTCTTGGTCAGATCGGCATAAAAGGCGTTGATGCTAATGTAAAGAAAATACACAATGATGGCTTCTAAAATCAGGGTGGCACCACCAATGATTAAAATCTTTTTGTAAAAAGCCTTCATCCGCTCCCTTTGGTTAAATTCAACTTTTCAAAGTTACACATTATTTCTTCGGATTTCCAATTCCTGCGGAAAAATTTCATTTCAGGAGTTAATTTCCACGTTGAATATTCTAAATTATTCATTTCGGGATGCCGGTAAGGTAAACACCTCCCGGTTTATGTTAACTGGGCTTTAAGCAAACTATTAATATTAAGTGCATAGAATTTCTACTATTTTTTTCCTGGTTGTATTTGTCTTGCCATAATTCCGCCTGAGCCTTACAAATAATAGCAAAAGCTATTCCACAAAGCAATTCACAAATATTCCCGAGATAAACAGTGAATGGGCAGAAAACGTTATATTTAAAAAAAGCGGGAACCTGGTGTTAAAAGAACCATAAATAGGTATATTAAAATAACCTGAGTGAAAATTGTTGGTGACACATTTTCTGGACCTGTGCTTTAAGGAGATGTTTAAAGCTGGTTTTAATGAAACAACTACTTGATTTTATTGAACGCTACAACTATTTTAATCAAGAATTTAGGAGAGAATATGGTTTTACTGAATAAGTACAAAAAGATTCAAGATCAATTAAACATTATCGGTAAATCGGAGAAGATTCGGGAGGTTGTGGAGCTTATTATTTCCGTTGCTCCCACCAATATTTCGGTATTGATTACGGGAGAGAGTGGAGTTGGCAAGGAAATTGTCGCAAAAGCCATCCATCAGCTCAGTCCCCGCCGCGATAAACAAATGATTTCGGTGAATTGTGGTGCCATTCCCGAAGGATTGCTGGAAAGCGAATTGTTCGGGCACGAACGGGGTGCTTTTACCGGCGCCATTGCCACCAAAAAAGGGTATTTCGAACTGGCAGATGGCGGTACCATTTTTCTCGATGAAATTGGCGAGATGCCTCTGCACACCCAGGTTAAATTGTTACGTGTGCTGGAAACAGGGGAATTCATGCGGGTGGGTAGCGGAGAGCTGCGAAAGGTGGATGTTCGGGTACTGGCTGCAACCAATCGAGATCTGGAGCAGATGGTACGGCAAAACAAATTCCGCAAAGATCTGTACTACCGCTTAAAAGCAGTTACCATTCATGTACCTCCGCTGCGGGAACGGAAAGAAGACATCCCCTTGCTTCTGGAATATTTTGTTGAGCAGAGTATTCAGAACAATCACATCGAGTTTAAGGGATTTACTCCCGATGCCATGAAGGTGATTATGGAATACGATTGGCCGGGAAACGTGCGAGAGTTGAAAAATTTTGTGGAGTCCATTGTCGTGCTTTCTGCGGGCAAAGTGGTGGATGCCCAGATGGTACGCGATCATCTGAAGCATTATCAGGAAGTGGAAGAAATGCCCCAGGCGCTGCCCATCCCCATGCATAAAAGTGCAGAGCAGGCAGAACGGGAACTGATTTACAAAGCTCTACTCTCTCTGGGAGTGGAAGTGCGCGAAATGCGCCAGATTCTGGAAAATATTAACAATCGATTGAATCACAATATCCGGGAGCGCGAGATTGAGGATATCGATATTCAGGATGAAGAGGTAATCCCCATCGAAGAGATGGAAAAGCAGATGATTCGTAAAGCGCTTCTGAAGTTTCATGGCAATAAGCGCAAAGCAGCCAATGCCTTGCAAATTAGCGAACGAACTTTATATCGAAAACTGAAAGAATATGGGATTCAATAAAAAACTCATTTTGAGCATAGTTTTACTTGTTTTTTTCTCCTGTGTTCATTATTCTTTTAAGGGGGCATTGCCTTCGTACATTAAAACGATCTATATAGAAGATTTTGGGGATAAGTCCAATTATCCCGGTGCGCGCGAGCAGTTGATGGAGAAATTAACCAATGCTTTTGTGAATAACAACATTCTTCATGTGCTGAACCAGCGGGATGGAGCGGATTTAATTCTGTCCGGCAAAATTGTTTCGGTGCAAAAAAAGGCAATCAGTTTTTCCCAGCAAGAGGTTACCAAAGAGTTCCACATGACGGTTACTTTGCAGGTGGAATGTTTAAATACTCATACTAATAAACCGCTCTGGAAGAAGACACTTCAGCGGTATGGTACCATTTCCGGTACGGCACTCACCGAGGAAATTGACCAGGCGGTTTCGGTGGCAATTGATGACCTGGTGGAAGATATCATTACCAATACTATTGCCGCCTGGTAAATAATCGGGTAAAAAGTTCTGTTTTGTGATAAAGGAAAGGAAGACCATGATGGCGAAATTTTTATCGGTAGAAAATCTGGAACAGGTGTATCAGGAAAATCCCAATTCTCTGATTTTTGCTTATTTGGCCTCCCGTTATGTTGAGCAAGGTGAGTACGCGCGAGCGGTGGAATTGTGCGAAAAGGGGCTGGAGGTATTCCCGGAATATGCCTTTGGCCATTACATTTACGGGTTGGCACATTATTATTTGAAAAATTTTACCCGTGCCAAATCTGAACTGGAAATTGCCCTGGCATACGATCCGATGAGTCCCCAGGCCTGGAAGATTCTGGCAGACATCCACGAGAAGTTGAATCTGGCAGCGTTAACTCAGGAAAATTACCTTTACTACTATCTGGTGGATCCTTTCAGTAGCGAAGCAGCCGAAAAATTCTATTCCCGGGATGTGGCTCAGATGCTGGGTGGTATGGGAGAAATTCTTACAGAAGAGAGCGAATCCGAAGCGGTAATGGAAGAGAGTGTAAGCGAGAAAAATCCGTTCGAAGATTTATTCGGTTCTGAAGATCGGGGGAATGATGAATTAGATCTGGATGAAGTTCTGCGTGAGACCCTATCCGATCTGAAGAGCAAACCTCAGGAAGAGGAGGGAAAAGAAAAGGAAGTGAGTGAACCGGTGACGGAAGAACCGTTTAGTTCTGATGAACCTTCTCCCGAAGAGGCTGAACTCACCCGGGAAATGGATGAATTGTTCCGGGAATTTGAAGAGGGCGTAAAGGAAGAAACACCTCCCGGAGCGGAAGAGAAAAAAGAAACGGTGGAAGAAGTACTATCTCCTGAGGAAGAAACAGAATTCCCCGAAGACTTTGTGGAAGAGGGCGAAGAAGAACCGATTGATTTCAGTGCGGTGGTTGCGGATCTTATCTCGGAAGGTGAAGAAACGGAAGATAAAAAGAAGGATAAAGAGGAAAAGCTTGAACCGCCTCAAAACTCCGGTGGTGGGGAGGTGGTTACTGAAGAGGAACTGTTTACCGTCCCGGAGGAAAAAGAGCCGGAGAAGCCTTCTGAAGAAGAAAAAGTGGAAACGGCTGAGAAGAAAGAAGAACCTGCCTCTGCAACCCCTGAGGTTCAAAAAGAAAAAACAACCCACATTGGCAAGCCGCCGTTACTTTCCCCAACGCTGGGAGAAATTTATATTGCCCAGGGACGTTTTGAGGAGGCCATCGAGGTCTTCCGGCAATTGCTGGAAAAAGAACCGGACAATTCCCGCTACAAACGAAAGATTGAGGATTTACAACAGATTATCGAGAAAAAGAATTCTCTGGATTTACATGACTAATCAGAATGCAGGAAGTACCGCGCTAAAGGGATTGGGGGATTGTAAACATCCGAATAGAAAGCGCTGGAGATAAATCAGGTTGGGGTGAAAGGTTCTCTTTATGGCAATTGGTTAAACCGTTGTTTCATATTTTAAGATGATGGGAAAATGAAGAGATTCGGGTACAAGGGGCACATCGCCCCTTCTTTTTTAACCAGACTACATATCCGGAGCAAAGTCTGGTGGGGAATAATCCTGATATTCTTGCTAGGGATACAGGCCACGGTGTTTGGTGAAGATGCGCCGGAAATTCTCATTCGCTTTACTGCCCGGGCAGAAGCCCGAATAGAAAGCAGCAAACGCCTCCACACCCAAAAGCAGGAACTCAACCGTTTGCTGGATGCTCTGCATCCCCAAAAGGTGGCAACGCTTTTCGCCCCTCGTATTCTTCCCCCTGATGCCGAGGAATTTCGCCGGATTTTTAAAATCGTACCAGGCGATCGGGTGGATATCTCCCGGATACTCCCTCAAATTTCTCGCCATCCGGAAGTGGTGTGGGCGGAACCCAATCATGTGTACCAGCTCCACCAGATGTCGGTAAACGATTCCCTTTACCCCCGACAATGGGCGCTTCCTTTAACCCGGGTACCGGAAGCCTGGCAGATTCAGCAGGGAAACCCGAATATCGTGGTGGGAGTAATCGATACCGGGGTGGATTATAACCACGAAGATCTGCAGGGGCAATATTGGGTAAATGCACCGGAGGATTTGAACCACAACGGAAAGCTGGATGAGGAGGACATTAACGGGATTGACGATGACGGGAATGGCTACGTGGATGATGTGATTGGCTGGGACTTTACCGACGCCCCCAACTTTCCGGATAACGGGGATTATTTGAAGCCGGATAACGACCCCATGGATGAATATCCCGGCGGGCATGGTACCGCCGTGGCAGGAATTATTGCAGCACGCACGAACAATGGTAAGGGAATTGCCGGTGTAGTACCAGGCTCCCGGGTGATGATTCTGCGAGCAGGCACCGCGGCGGGTTTCCTGGAAGAAGATGACATTGCCGAAGCCATCCTTTATGCGGTTCAAAACGGATGTAAAATTGTGAACATGAGTTTCGGCGATGTGGTGTATTCCCATTTAATTAAAGATGCGGTGGATTACGGAACTCGCCGGGGGGTGCTATTTGTGGCTTCGGCGGGAAATGCCGGAAATTTTCAGCTTCAGTTCCCCGCTGCCTACGATAATACCATCTCCGTGGGAGCAGTGGACAGCTTGAGTAATCTGGCGGGATTTTCCAGCTATGGCGCTAAAGTGGATTTGGTGGCGCCCGGGGTGAACCTCTACGCCACCCGGGTGGATGATGCATACAGCAAAGTGAATGGAACGTCCTTTTCGGCACCGATGGTCAGCGGCGCGCTGGCTCTCATCTGGGCACAGGAACCTGAAGCGCCCTCAGCGGTTATTCGCTCCCGCCTGCTGGCAGGATGCCGCGATGTGAGCTATTATGGCTGGGATCCTTACTACGGACACGGGGTACTGGATGTGTACGCGTCTCTCATCAATACCCAGAATACCATCGCAGAAATTCATTATCCTGCAACTCTGAAGGGGATTCGGGAGGATACGGTTTCCATTCTGGGAACGGCTGTATCTTCCAGCCTGAAGAGCTACCAACTGGCTTACGCTGCCGGGGAGTTACCGGTAGCATTTCATCCCATAACAGAGGTTGCCGCACAGGTGCTGGATGGAAAATTGGGGGAGTGGGTTATCTCCGATTTACCGGATAGCATCTACGTCCTTCAACTAAAAATCAACAACTGGGATGGGAGTGAGGTGGTTCACAATACCGTGGTGGATATCGACCGTACCGCCCCCAGGGTCACGGAGCGTGAAATACTGCCCATGGTGGTGGGCAACCTGCGAGGGTATTTAATCAGAATCCAGAGTGACGACCGCACCATGGCTTACCTGATGTACCGGCTGGTGGGAGACGGGCAATTTGCTACGCTCACCAGTTCGGCTTATTTCGACCGCCAGCACACCTTTTTAATCACCCCGGATCGGGTGATGGGGCAAATTGAGTTTTACATGGAATTGAAAAACGCTTCGGGATTAACGGGGCGAGACGACAATGATGGGCAGTATTATCGCCTCGATCTGGAGCAGGAACTGGCTTTGCAGGAATCGTTTACTCTGCTGCACGAACAGCCGGGTTTTGGTTACTTCCTGGAGCGCAGTACGGATTTCGATTCCAATGGGGTAAAGGATCTGGTGGCGTATGCTGCCTGGCCCGATGCTCCCCAGGCCCGGTTGAACACTGTTCGTTACGAAAATGGGCAAATCGTTCACCATACCGCGGAGATTCCTGCCTTCCCCCGGGATCTGACCGATGTCACCGGTGACGGCATCCCGGAGCTTTTTGCCGGTTACGGAGCAGAATCGTACCTTTTTCCGGGAACGTCTCTTCCGGAATTTACCGCTTCAGCCGTCACCTCACCACAACAGGATTTCTGGGTGGGACGCGTTTTCTGGATGGAAGGTTACCAGAAACCCCATGTGCTGGCATTGCATCAGGGCGTCTGGCAAATTTTTTTGATTATCAATCCCTTTACCTTCCAGGTAGCTCCATTCCAGACGCTGGATAATCCCACTGAGGGTGAAAACAGTTACGGAGTACCCCATGCCTTAATTGGTGACCCCGATGGAGATGGACGGACGGAAATTATTCTGGGGGATTACGATGGGGATGTGATTGTTTACCGGGATGATGGGAGCGACCAATTTTCGCCGGTTGCCTGGCGGCGGATGCCCGGCGAGGATGCCACCCACCAGCTCGCCATGGGCGATTTCGACGGTGATGGGTTGCAGGAAATCGCCGTAGCTACTCGCCACCGTGCCAGCTACGTGGGCGAATCCTCCGTGCTGGATCAGTTCTGGTATCTGGATATCCTGAAAATTGTCTCGCCGGATTCGCTGGCGGTGATTCATCAGGATTATTTTCACGGGTTGCACGACGAGAAGGGAATTTTTAACGGGCTTACCGCAGCGGATTACGATGGAGATGGGCAGGATGAACTTTTCTTTACTCCTTACCCTTACGCCTATTATTTGCAATTTCGGCAGGGGGAATGGGTAGTGGATTGGTCTCATCGCGGAGTAAACAGCGTGGCGGTGCCGCCTTTGAACCCGGGGCAATTTTTGCTGGTGGGCGATTCCACCCTGATGGTGTGGCAGCGAGAGGAGGTGGGTACCCGCCCCCCGGCGCCGCGCAATGTGCGCATCCTGGCTGCGGACACCGCCCGGGTGGTGCTGAACTGGCAGCCTGTCTCCGGTGCCCAAAAATATCTGGTGCAACGCCAGGCTGTGAACAGTGGTTTCACCCTTCAATTTACTGCCCCGCAACCACCCTGGACGGATTCCAGCGTCACTGCCGGAGCGGGTTATCGCTACACGGTGCAGAGTGTGGATGCTTCCTTCTCCGATTCTGTGAGCGTTCCTTCCTCCGCCGTTACGGTGTACTGTGTACCTCCCCCGGCATTGGTTTCGGCACAGGTGCATTTACCCGACCAGGTGGTGCTGGAATTTTCGGAACCGCTGGGAGAGCGCTCGTTCCGGGTGAACAACTTCTGGCTTCGACCGGAAAATCAGGCACCTACCAGCGTGGTACGGGGGAGGAATGCTGCTCAGCTTCTGCTCTCTTTTGCTTCTGCTCTGCCGGAAGGGCAGCATCAACTTGCGGTGTTCCATCTGGAAAGTCGCCAGGGAGTGCCACTTTTCCAGGATACGTTGTGGATTGATCTCGCTGTTCATTTTACGGAAAATCCCCCTTATTTAACCCGAGCAGAAATCCTCTCCCGGAAAGAGCTGTTGGTGGAGTTCGATCGTCCCATGGAAAAGAGTTCTGTGGAAAATCCCGAAAATTACACCCTGGAGCCGGATGATCGGGTGGTGGTGGCGCACCAGGATTCCAGCGATGCCCGGCGGGTGTGGCTTTCGCTAACCGGAAGAAATCGTCTGGGAGCGCTGGGAGTGGATTACTACCTGACGGTGCGCAATGTGCGGGATGTGCAGGGTGTACCCATACAGGAAGGTGTGGGAAATCGTTTGCTGTTACGGCAGATTGTAACCGATGTGAGCAAACTGTTTGTGTTTCCCAATCCCCTGCGGCCAGAAATGGGTCAAAATGAAATTACGTTTGGAAATGTACCCCGGGGATGCGAAATTTTCGTCTATTCTGCTTCCGGAAAGCTGGTTCGCCGTTTGAAGGAGGAAGATGAGAACGGAGGTGTGTTCTGGGATTTGCGCAACGAGCTGGGGCAACCGGTGAGCAGCGGTGTGTACATTTTTGTGGCTCATTTTCAGGAACAATCGAAAATAGGGAAGTTCGTCATTTTGAAATAGGAGAGAACCAGGATGGAATATAAAAACTCCATTGTAATTGCTGTTACCGGTGGTATGGGGTGCGGACAAACCACGGTGTGTAACTTTCTGGCTCGCTGGGGAGCGAAGATCATTAACGCCGATCAGGTGGCGAAACAGGAGATTGAACGCAACGAGGAGATTAAGAAGGAGTTAAAAAAGGCGTTTGGTAGCCGAATTTTTTACCGAAACGGGCGTTTGAATCGCAAATTGCTGGCGCGCATTGCCTTCTCCGATGCCGCCAAAACCCAGCGCTTAAACCGCATTGTGCATCCCCAAATGGTGGCCCGGGTAGTGGAATTAATTGAGCAGGCACGCGAGAGCGGAAAATACCCCATCATTGCCGTGGATGCTGCGTTAATTTACGAACTGAATCTGGAGCACATGTTTGATGCCATCGTCGTGGTCAGTTCTCGCATGAGCAAACGCATTGCTCGAATTAAAGCACGAGATCGCCTAACGGAGAAGGAAATCATCGATCGCATCAATAAACAGATTCCCATCGAAGAGAAAATGAAGTGGGCGGATTATGTGATTGAGAATAACGGGGATTTAAAAGAGCTGGAAGAAAAGACCCGGGCGGTGTATCAGAAATTGATGCGTAAAGTGCGGGCAAAAACCCGTGCTGCCCGCCGTGCCGAGGAGGCAGAAAACAGCCTTCAGCAGGATTGAATGCCCGGAAAAGTTGTTACTGAAAATATGGAAAATGATGTAATCCATCTTCCGGGCTAATTTTTTTACAGAAGATTTTCAGTAACTTTTGAAATT
The DNA here is from genome assembly GCA_027039625.1 of Calditrichia bacterium. Taxonomy (GTDB): domain Bacteria; phylum Calditrichota; class Calditrichia; order RBG-13-44-9; family RBG-13-44-9; genus JALXCH01. The sequence goes on from JALWDQ010000069.1 coordinate 13,164, forward strand.
GTTTTTTACAATTCCTCCCGTAAAAGGCCACATGAAAAAAGCTGTTGTTTTTAATTTCCTGTTTTAAATTTTCATATGGTAGCACCCGGCAGGAAATGATATGTCATCTTCCTCAAAAAATTAATGGAGTTAAAGGGCTAACATCCCTGTTGTATTTTACTCCCCAGATTTTTTTGAAACTTAACTTGAAAAAACTCTTTAATGCAACAGTTTTAACCAGAGCCCGGGAATTTAGTAATAAATAGTATTCTTGCTATTTGGAAATTGAGCAATAATAAAATTGAGGAAGAATGCTCACAGCTAAGCCTCTGGCAGCTTTCATTTATACCGTAAAAAATTTTTCAATCCGTTGATATTTATCGAAAATTTTGTATTTTACAGGCAGATTTTCTAAAACAAAAAGGAGGAAGCACATGAGCAATGAAATGCTTCGCGATAATTTACTGGAACTGATTCGACGCACCTCGGCTTACCTTCCGCCGGATGTGGAAAACGTTATCAACCTGAAGAAGAACCTGGAAGCAAAAAGCTCCATGGCCGAAATGGCACTGGACATGATTATGCAGGACATCGGCCTGGCTAAAAAACGTTCTTTACCTATCTGTCAGGATACTGGAACAATTAATTTTTATGTGAAATGTCCCGTGGGTTATAATCAGCTTCAGTTTATGGAAGCGGCCAAAGAGGCTGTAATTCTGGCTACGGAAAAGGGCTATTTGCGTCAGAATTCTGTGGATACTCTTACCGGCAAGAACACCGGCAACAATATCGGCAAAGGGCACCCGGTGTTTCATTTTGAGCAGTGGGAAAAGGACGAACTGGATGTGCGGTTAATTCTGAAAGGTGGTGGCTGCGAAAATATGAGTGCTCAATACAAACTTCCGGTGGAAATTGATGGAAAGAAGTTTGGGCGAGATCTGGAAGGAGTTCGAGCGGTGATTCTGGATGCGCTGGTAAAGGCGCAAGGTAAAGGGTGCGGTCCGGGATTTCTGGGAGTGTGCATTGGCGGCGACCGTGCCATGGGGTTCGAACGAGCGAAAGAATTGTTGTTACGCAAGCTGGATGAACCCAATCCCTATCCGGAACTGGCCGAACTGGAAGAACGCATCATGGAAGAAGCCAATCAACTGGAAATTGGGCCCATGGGATTTGGTGGCAAATTTACTCTGGGCGGGATCAATATCGATTATTTGAACCGCCTGCCTGCTTCTTATTTTGTTACCATCGCCTATATGTGCTGGGCCTACCGGCGGCGCGGTGTGGTGCTGGATACCGAAGGAAACGTCAAGGAATGGTTATATCAAACTCCCGGAGAATTTGAAGTGGATTACTCGAAACTGCCCGATTTCCAGATTGATGCTTCTAAGGCAATTGTGTTGCACACCCCCGTAAGTGAGGAAGATATCCGCAAGTTGAAGGTGGGAGATGTGGTTCTGCTAAATGGCGACCTTTTCACCGGTCGGGATGCGGTGCATCGCTATCTGTACGACGGCGGGGAGCTGGATATCATCAAAGGTGGCATTATTTACCATTGCGGCCCCGTTATTGTGAAAGAAGGCGATGAGTACAAAGTGATGGCTGCCGGTCCCACCACTTCCATTCGCGAAGAACCCTACCAGGGCGAAGTGATTCGGCGGTTTAATTTGCGCGGGGTTATTGGCAAAGGAGGAATGGGGAAAAAGACCCTGGAGGCCTGTCAGAAATACGGTGCGGTGTACTTCCATGCCATCGGTGGAGCAGCCCAAATTTACGCCAAAACGGTGAAAAAGGTGAAAGGGGTGTACCTGGAGCAGTTTGGTAGTCCCGAAGCCGTGTGGCATTTCGAAGTGGAAAATTTCCCGGTGGTTGTAACTATGGATAGCCACGGGAATTCCCTGCACGAGGAAGTGGAGAAAATCAGTAAAGAAAAATTCAAGGAATTGCTGGAAAAGAAATAGGGCTTGTGCTGGATTGTCGAGAGCAGTCGGGCAACCTGGTTTATCCCCGGTACACAAATTGTACCGGGGTTTTTTTAAGGTGCGAAAATACCATTTCATTTTTCTTTGTTTAACTTTTCGAGTAGAATGCAAATATGTGAACTAGCCGGGGAGTAGCTCAATATACTCAGATGAGAACAAAAAGTTTTGCATCGGTGCGAAATTTTTAATAAAATACCCCGGTATTCCGGATGCGTTCTTTAAAATTTTTTTGAATTGAAGATTGATTAAGAAAACCGGATTTTATTTATAAAGAACACAGATATTTGTGCCTATTGCTAAAATTAAAAAACAGTTTTTTATTTTCTTGTCGGTTACCACATTTCTCAGGGAAAAAGATGTCATATTAAAATCACAGGGATGTGTGAAAATTAAAATGATACAGAATAATATATGAAAGAAAAACAGAAAACAGTTGATAAACATTCTTTTTCTAATAACGGAAAAAGCGGGCTGTATTATTTTTGCACCAAATGTCAGACTTACGTAAAGGATCAATATTGTCCCACCCATGGAACAAGATATGTAACCATTAAATTTTTCACGAATAATCATTCCACATCTTCGGATAAAATAGTAAAGGAAAAGGTTAAAAAGGTTGTTTCGGCTGAGAAGAAAATGGTGCAGAAGCAACCGGTGCGAATGGTTACAGCGAAGCCTGTACAAAAAACTTCTCCTGGAGTGAGGGCTTCTTCTTCCCTACACAAAAGTCCCCAGGAGGTTTCCTCTGGAGTTAAGGTTTCTCCTTCAGTGCGCAAAAGTCCTCAGAAGGTTTCCTCTGAAGTTAAAGCTTCTTCTCCCGTGCGCAAAAGTTCACAGGAGTTTCCTTCCAGAAAACCAGTGGAATCTTCCGGGAAAACGAAACCGTCTCCGGTTACTTCCAGTGCAAAAATTCCTACCACTGAGGTGTTGAGCAAAAAGCAACCGGCTTTGCAGGAAAAAACATCCGTTTCTTCCCAGAATGAAGCTCCTGCTGAGCATGAACCAGAAGCTGCAAAAAAGAAAATACCGCCAGTATCTGAAACCATAAAATTTCCCCGCCCCAGTAAAAAACGGATGAGGGTGTATTCCGAATCGCCCGAGCCATTTAAACGCTTTAAACGAATTCTGGGGATATCCGGAATTTTAATCCTCATTTTGGGACTTTTGTTTTTTGCGATTCGGTACGAAAAAGCACAAAGAAAAGAGGCATTGGTTACCCGAATTTTCGACCGAGCGGAAAGTTTGTACGAAGCAGGGAAATATCAGAAAGCACTTTCGTTGTATCGTGAGGTTGTTATCATTCATCCCGGGTCGGAAACCAGCAAATTGGCTCAAAAACGAATTCAGGTTATTGAATCCCGGTTACAATCCGGGAAGGCATCCGGCACCACGAATACCGTGAATGTAAAGGAGTTGATGCAGAAATTACAGAAGGCTTACGAGCGTCAAAGATACTCACGACCTCAAAATGATAACGCTTTGATGTACATTGATCAGATTCTCAAAATTGATCCTGAGAATAAAACTGCACGGGAGATTCTGAACAATATTTTAAATTATTTTCGATTGCAGGCCAGTATTGCCCTGCAGAGCAAACAATTCTCCCGGGCTTTACAATACTATGAAATTATTCTTAAATACGAACCGAATAATCCCCGTACCAGAGAGACTTACAATATTTTGAAGAAGCTGGTTCGAAAAACGCGTTCTCCGGGAAAGACCCGTGGTGCACTGGAGAAAAAGACTCCTTCCCGCGCGCCGATTAAAAAGGGACCTGTTCTCGAAAATACCCAACAGGGGAATCTGACCCGGGTGTTTCCCGAAGTAAAAAAGAATAATTCTCCTTTTTCTGATAGAGGATTTACAGAAAGCAATTTATCCGATTATTCTGCACGCCGGGAAGTAATTGCTGGAATTTCCTCCGATTCTCTGAACAGGGTCTCATCCTCAAAAAAGTTGTATCGCAACAAAACAGAGGATTTAATTCGTATTTTGAATTTTGTGGATTCGGTTCGGGTGAGTTTGAAACAAAATTGATTCATTTAGATTATAAACAGAAAAACTTTCTGTTCCGAATTTTTTCCAGAAAAACACCTCTCCCGAAGTATTATTTTACGCTACCAATCCACTCATCCCGAAAGTAGGTTTGCGGATATTTGCACAGTTCCTGCCCATAAAATTTTTTAGATTTCCGGGCGGGATTTGTCAAATATTTCTCCACTTGGAGAGCTTCTAACCGGTGTAGAAGAGCCGAACTCCAGTGTCAACAAATCTTTTCTCGACAATTCATACCAACTTTAATTTTCCATTTAAACACCCCATTCACCCTATTCCCCTATTCCCCTATTTCCCTATTTCCCTATTTCCCTATTCCCCCTATTCCCCTATTTCCCCTATAAACTTCACTTACTC
>JALWDQ010000070.1:0-5472 GCA_027039625.1 Calditrichia bacterium
ATGGATTTTCCGGTGCTGGTAATCGCCGGGGAAAAGGATGAACTGACCAGCGTCCGGGAAGCGCGGGACATGGTGGATGCCCTGCCCATTGGCGATTTAACGGTGATTCCCGATGCGGCACACCTTTCCAATATGGAGCGACTCGATGTGTTTAACGATGTGCTGCATCTGTACCTGAAGAAATTACTGGAGTCCATGTGATACGGGGAGGGAATTCATCCTTCAAAAGAAAGGAGCGGTTATGAAATTCCCGTGGCTGTTTTTTCTGCTTCCCTTACTCCTGTGGAGCACGGGATGCCAGCAAAAACAATCCGGTTCCCCCGATGATGCGCTGGCGCGGGCAAAGGAACTGGCGCATCAATTTATATTGGTGGATACCCATCAGGATGTCCCTTATCGCGTCTGGAAGAGCCATGACGATATTTCGCAGCGGAGCGACAAAGGGCACTTCGATTATGTGCGGGCACGGGAAGGGGGACTGGATGTGTCCTTTTTCGCCATTTACATCCCCGCCAAACTGCAAACGGAAGGAGGCGCCCGGGCACTGGCCGACAGCTTAATTGATATGGTGGAGGGATTTGCCCGGCGCTGGCCGGATAAATTCGTCCGGGTGAATTCCGTGGAAGAGGTGCGCCGGAATTTCGGGCAAAATAAGGTGATGATTGCCCTGGGAATCGAAAATGGTGCGGCGCTGGAGGGCAAACTGGAAAATCTGAACCATTTCTACCGGCGCGGAGTGCGCTACATTACTCTGGCTCACGCCAAATGGAACCGCATCTGTGATTCTTCTTACGATCCCGAGCGCCACTGGCACGGATTGAGCCCTTTTGGCCGGAAGGTGGTGCAGGAAATGAATCGCCTGGGCATGATGGTGGATGTTTCCCACGTGAGCGACGAAACGTTTTACCAGGTGCTGGAAATTTCCCGCGCCCCGGTGATTGCTTCCCATTCCTCCTGCCGCCATTTCACTCCCGGCTTCGAGCGCAATATGAGCGACGAGATGATTCGCAAACTGGCGGAGAAGGGCGGGGTAATTCAGATTAATTTTGGTTCGTACTTTGTGAGTCAGGATTTCAACCAGCGGGCAGAGGGTTACCGCAAGGAGATTGAACATTTCCTGGAAGAACACCATCTTACCATGAAGGATTCGGCGGCAAAGAAGTACATCGAACAATACAAAAAGGAGCACCCGCTGGATCGAGGAACGGTGGCGACGGTGGCCGACCATATTGACCATGCAGTAAAAATTGCCGGAATTGACCATGTGGGTTTGGGCTCGGATTTTGATGGAGTGGGAGGACTGCCCGTTGGCCTGGAAGACGTATCGAAATATCCCAATTTAATTGCTGAATTGCTGCGTCGGGGGTACTCGGAACAGGATATCCGCAAAATTTGTGGGGAGAATTTTTTACGCGTCTGGCAAAAGGTGGAAGAAATTGCCCGGCAGTTGCAGCAAGAAAATTCCCGGCCATAACAGGTGCGGTATGTGCCTTTGAGCAGGCACCTACCGCACCGAATGATTTAATTGCGCAGCGGTTTTCCGGTTTTGAGCATGTGCCGCATGCGCTCCTGGGATTTGGGCTCGGCACACAAGCTCACAAAGGCTTCCCGTTCGATATCCAGTAAATATTGCTCATCGACCGGAGTCACCAGATTCGCCCGGTCGCCACCGGTGAGCACGTAGGCCAGTTTCTGACCGATAAGCAGGTCGTGATCGGAAATCACACCCTGCATGCGGTAATTCTTCAACGTTCCTTCGATGGCCAGGCGTCCGGTTTCTCCCGGCAGGAAGATATCCCGCCGATATTCCGGTGGTTGATAGTTCTCTGCCAGGCGCAGTGCTTCGGCTTTGGCTTCGTAAATCAAGTGGTCGGGGTTTACCACGATTTTATCTTCCCGGGTGAGGTAGCCCAGAGCCACGGCTTCTTTAGCCGAGCGGGACACTTTGGCGAAGCCGATGGTTTCGAAAGCTTTCTGCACAGGCGGGAAGGGGCCGGGACGCTGCTTCTCCAGCGCTTTTTGCCAGTTCAGGAGGAGGCGCAAGTTGCCTCCCGCACCGGGAATCACTCCTACACCCACTTCCACCAGCCCGATGTACGATTCCGCCGATGCCACCCGTCGATCGCAGGCTCCAATCATTTCGTAGCCGCCTCCCAGACACATTCCAAACGGCGCCGCAACCACGGGAATGGGAGCAAAGCGCAGTTTCTGGGTCACATCCTGAAAGGTCTTGCTCAATTGTTCCAGCATCTTCCAGTTCTTCTCTTCGGCATATTTGAGAATCAGCGCCAGGTTGGCTCCTGCCGAAAAATGCTGCCCCTGGTGGCCAATCACCAGTGCGCGGTAGCCCAGATTCTGCCATTCCGTCACCGCCTCATCCAGCATGTCGATAATGGCTCCATCCAGCGGATTGTAATTGGGTTGCACAATGCTGTGGAATTCCACCAGAGCCACACCATCCTCCAGGTCGATGAGGCTGGCATTCCAGTTCTTTTTGAGCTCTGCACCGGTGGCTTTGAGAATGTTCAACCGAACCACTCTGGGATTCTCCGGGAAGGGGCGGAAGCGCTTTTCCGGAATATGATAATAGGTTAGCTTTTTCCCTTCGTTTCCGTAAAAAGAGGTATGTCCGGCAGCCACCATCTCCTTCACCCATTGGGGCACTTTTTTGCCTTCTTCTTCCATGCGCTTCAGGGATTTTTCCAGACCCAGCGCCTCCCAGGTGCGGAAGGGCCCCAGCTCCCAGCCAAATCCCCATTCCATGGCGTGGTCGATGTTCACCAGGTCGTCGGCAATTTCGGGAATTCGATTGGCGGCATAAATCAGGGTGTTCGAGAGCAGTTCCCAGGTAAATTTACCGCCCACATCGTCGCTATAGCACAGGGCATGAATTTTCCCGGCGGTTGTCCAGCGCTTTTTAGCCAGACGCACTCCATCGAAGCGTACCTTCTTTTGCGGTTCGTATTCCATCGTTTCCAGATTCAAAGAGAGAATGCCTTTTTCAGTTTTCTGGTAAAACCCTTTTCCCGTTTTGGCACCCAGCATATTGTTGGTAATCATCTTCTGTAACAATTCCGGAACGGCAAACAGGTCGCGGGCTTCATCATCCGGGCATTTCTGGTAAGCGGTATTGGACACGTGAGCCAACGTATCCAGCCCCACCAGATCGGCTGTGCGGTAGGTGGCGCTTTTGGGGTGCCCAATGATGGTTCCGGTGAGGGCATCCACTTCTTCCACGCGCAGATGCATCTCCAGGGTAAGTTTGAGCGCCAGCATCATGCTGTACACCCCGATGCGATTGGCAACGAAATTGGGGGTATCCTTCGCGTAAACAATTCCCTTACCCAGCAGATTTTCTCCGATATCCACCATCGCCTGGACGACTTCCGGCAGCGTGTCCCGATTGGGAACAATTTCCAGCAGATGCATGTAGCGTGGGGGATTGAAGAAATGGGTAACCAGAAAACGACGGCGGAAATCTTCCGGCAGCTCGGCGGCAATTTCGTTTACTGAGAGACCGGAAGTGTTGGTGCTTACGATTGCTTCCGGTTTCAGGTGGGGGAGAATGCGCCGGAAAAGCTGTTGCTTGATGTCCATCCGCTCCACCACCGCTTCAATAATCCAGTCCGCTTCCTGGAGGCGGGAAAGGTGGTCGTCGTAATTGCAGGGGGTTATTCGTTCGGCGTACCGGGGACTGTAAAAGGCGGCTGGTTTTGCCTTTTGCGCCGCTTGCAACCCTTTCTCAGCAAACTCCTGTTTGATGTCGAAAAGCAGGGAGGGGATTCCCACATTCGCCAGGTGGGCTGCAATCTGGCTTCCCATGATTCCGGCGCCCAGTACCGCCACTTTTTCGATTTTCGTTTTCATGGCGCATCCTCCTTTAAAGCCGTTCGATGATGGTTGCAATTCCCTGCCCGCCACCAATGCACATGGTCGCCAGTCCCAGATGGGCATCCCGTTGTTCCATCACATTAATCAGTGTAGTAATGATTCGGGCACCGGAACAACCCAGCGGATGCCCCAGGGCAATGGCCCCGCCGTTCAGATTGATCTTTTCCATTGGCCAGCCACCTTTTTTAATCACGTACAGGCTCTGGGCAGCAAACGCTTCGTTCAGTTCGATTACATCGATGTCGTCAAGGGTGAGTCCGGCACGCTTAAGTGCCTTTTCGGTGGCAGGAAGGGGACCCATTCCCATGCGCGTCCAGTCCACGCCCGCAATGGCTCGGGCCAGGATGCGCGCACGCGGTTTGAGTCCCAGCTCCTGGGCCAGGGTGTTACTGGTGAGCAACACCGCTGCGGCACCAATGGAAATGGGGCTACTGGTGGCGGCGGTGATGGTGCCGTCTGCCATAAAAGCGGGCTTCAGGCTCTTAATTTTTTCGATGTCCGGTTCGCGCGGTCCCTCGTCCCGCTGGATGGTCTTCCCGTTATATTCCACCGGCACCACTTCGTTGTCGAATCGCCCCTCCTCCCAGGCTTTTAACGCCTTCTGGTGGGAGGCAATGGCAAACTCTTCCTGTTCTTCCCGGGAAATGTTCAGGTCGCGCGCCAGATTCTCTGCCGTCTCTCCCATCCCGATGTAATATTGCTTCTGGTAAAGTACCGGGTGGAACATGGGATTAAATCCGCCCATGGGGATGGTAAACATATCTTCCACACCACCGGCAATTCCGGCTTCGGCATCGTTCAGGGTAATGGCGTAATCTATTTGATGCACCGCATCCATGGAAGAGCCGCAAAAGCGATTGACCACCTTCCCTCCGGTTTCTACCGGTAAGTCGGCCAGAATGGAAACCGCCCGCGCCAGCAGCATCCCCTGGGTGGCTTCGGGAAAGGCGCAGCCGATAACCACATCTTCCAGCTTCTCGGGGGGAAGTTGGGGATTGCGTTGCACCAGGGCACGTAGCACCTGTGCCATCAAATCATCGGCTCGCATACCCACCATCTGCCCGCGTTTCACGCCAATGGGGCTGCGAACCGCATCGATAATCACTGCGTAACGTTCATCTGTATGCATGGGATTGTCTCCTTTATTTTTTCGTGAAGGAAGGGGAGTCTCCATCGGCGGAGCTTCCCTTACCATAATTTTAACCCAATTTATCGGCGATGAAAAGGATATTGGCGATGCTGGAACAGAAATTCCGAAAGCTCTCTTTTCAGGGAAAAAGTATCCGTGGTCAGCAACATCTCATTCCCGAAAGTTTGCCAATGACGAAGCGCCTGTTCCCGCTCCTTCCCCTGCAGCATGTGGTTAATGATCAGGAGCGCATCGTGGTGCATGCGCAACACGGTTTCGCTTACCAGAACTTTACCAATGCTCTGCATGGCATGGTTTAATTCGGCTTCTCCGGAATATTGCCGAATTCGGGAAAGGACGGTTTGCATGATGAAAATGTGGCTCACCATATCGCTCAACAGTTCGCCCACCTGCTGTTCGTGCTGAATGTCCTGCCCGTACACTGTTAGGGC